>VGIX01000001.1 GCA_016867725.1 Candidatus Effluviviaceae Genus I sp. | reverse complement strand
GCGCGTCCGCCGACGGCAGCTTCCCCTTGCCTTCCTGCGTGACGATACGCATGCCTTCGCGAAGCGGCGTCACGCACGTCATGACGTTGGGGATGCCGTCCACGGTCATGAGGCACGACGAGCAGCGCCCGATGGCGCAGAAGAAGCCGCGCGGCCTGCCGCGGCCCGCGCTGCGGCGGAGCACGCGGACGCCGGCGGCGTGGAGCGCCGCCGCGATGGTCTCGCCCTCGTAGCCGGTGAGCTCTCTTCCGTCCAGCTCGAACAGGATCTCACGGCCTCGCCGGAATGTCAGGATGGGGTGCTCGGTGATGCGCAACGCGGGTTCTCCAGAGCCGACCCCACGCAGGAGATTCGGGTTGCGCTCGCGCGGGGAGCCGCTAGAATCCACTCGGAGACGATAGCACCGCCGCGGACGACGGGCAACGACAATCGTGAACGCTGCGACAGGAACGGCGTGACGGCAACGGCACTCACGGTGGCAGGGTTGGACCCGTCCGGCGGCGCCGGCGCGCTCGCTGACGTGCGGACCATGGCGGCCTTCGGCGTCTTCGGCACGGCCGCGCTCACCTCGGTCACCGTCCAGAACACGCTGCGCGTCGCGTCCGCGTCGCACCTTCCCGCGGAGCTCGTCGCGGCGCAGATCGACGCCGTCGTGGAGGACATCGGGGCCGACGCGGCCAAGACCGGCATGCTGCCGACGGCCGAGATGATCGAGGCCGTGGCCGACCGGATGAGGGCGCACGGGATCGCGCGCCTGGTCGTGGACCCGGTCATGGTGGCCACCTCGGGCGGCCGACTCATGGAGACCGACGCGCTCGATGCCCTCACGCGCCGTCTTCTTCCCCTCGCGATGCTCGTCACGCCCAACCTCGCCGAGACCGCGGCGCTGACGGGAATCACCGGCACCGAGGACTCCGACCTCGAGGAAGCGGCGCGGGTGATCCACGGCATGGGGCCGGGCGCCGTGCTCATCAAGGGAGGGCACGCCGCGGGCGAGTCCACCGACCTTCTCTTCGACGGCGGTCGTTTCGTGAGGCTGCGTGCCGCCCGCGTCGCCGTCGGCGCCGTTCACGGGGCAGGCTGCGCCCTGTCCGCCGCGACCGCGGCCGGCCTCGCGCTGGGTCTGGACCTCGAGGCCGCGGTGCGCCGGGCGAAGGCGTTCGTCACGAAGGCCATCGCCTCCTCGCTTGGGCTGGGCGGCGGCAGCGCCGTCGTCAACACGCTCGTTCGGCCGGGGGAGTGAGGCGGCGTGCGAACCGCGAGGGGCAGGATGCGATACGTGTTCGGTCCGGTGCCGTCGCGCCGCCTCGGCCACTCGCTCGGCGTGGACCTCGTGACGCCCAAGACCTGCTCGATGGACTGCATCTACTGCGAATGCGGTCCGACGACCGAACTCACCGTACGGCGCGCGTGCCAGGTGGATCCTGACACCGCGCTCAGCGAGCTCTCGGAGGTTCTCGCCGGACACCCCAGGGTGGATTACGTCACGCTCTCAGGTTCCGGCGAACCGACGCTCAACGCGCGCCTGGACGATGTCATCCGCGGCGTCCGCGCGCTGACGACCGCGCCGGTCGCTGTGCTCACGAACGGGAGCCTCATGACGGACGACGCCGTGTGCGCGGCGCTCGACCTCGCGGACGTCGTTCTTCCGTCCCTCGATGCCGTCTCGCCGGATGCGTTCAGGCGCATCAACCGCCCTCATCCGTCGCTCGACCCGGCCGCGATCGCCCGAGCCATAGCGGACTTCTCGCGCGAGGCCAGGCCCCAGGTGTGGCTGGAGTCGGTCTTCGTACGTGGCGTCAACGACAGCGACTACGAGGTGAGCCTTCTTGCCGAGGCTGTCCGCGCCATCGCCCCGGAACGAGTCCACGTGAACACGGTTGTGCGGCCTCCGGCAGTGGACGGCACGTTCCCCGTCGGCGCCGAGGGTCTGTCGAGCATCGCGCGCAGGCTTGGAGAGCGCGCCGAGGTCATCGCGGCACAGCCGCTCGGGCGGCAGCGAGGGACCGAGAGGACGCAGGATGATGTCATCGTCGCGATGTCGAGGAGGCGTCCGCTCACCGCGGAGGATGTCGCGAACGCGCTCGGGACAACGCGCGCGCGCGCGGAGGAGATTCTCGCGGACCTCGTGAGCAGGAAGCTCTTGACGCTTGTGCTTCACGACGGGAAGTTGTATCATGAGGCTCGACCTGACCCGGGAGAGCGACCGTGAAGTTCGGCATCAAGGGCTTCGACCGCATGTCCCTCGTCGACTGGGACGGCATGGTCGCGACCACGCTCTACGTCTCCGGCTGCAACTTCCGTTGTCCGTACTGCCACAACTCCGGCCTCGTGCTCTTCCCCGACGAGTACGAGACCGTCGGCGTCGCCGAGGTCCTCGCGTACGTGAAGGAGCAGAACGACTTCCTCGACGGGGCCGTGATCTCCGGCGGTGAGCCGTGCACCCACCGCGACCTGCCCGAGCTCGCCGAGCTCCTGCGCGGGGCCGGCGTGCGCGTCAAGCTGGACACCAACGGCTCATTCCCCGACCTCATCGAGACGCTCATACGGCGGGACCTGGTCGACTACGTCGCGATGGACGTCAAGGCGCCGCTGGACTTCGAGTCATACTCGAGGAGCGCGGGGATCACCGACGCGCGTCTGGTGGAGCGGGTCCGCGACAGCGTGGATCTGCTTCTGGACGGCAAGGTGGACTACGAGTTCCGCACGACCGTCGTGCCGGCGCTGCACCGCGCGACGGACCTCACGAGGATCGCCGAGCAGATCAGGGGCGCGCGGCGATTCGTCATCCAGAACTACAAGCCCCGGACCACGATCGACCCGGAGTTCCTCGAAGAGACTCCGTACAACCCGGAGCGGTTGGAGGAGTTTCAGAAGATGGCGGCGGGCGCGGTCGAGGAGTGCCTCGTTCGCGGCCTGTGACGATCGCCGCCCGTCCGCGCGTCTCCCGACGTTCCGAGGACACGTTCACCGAGGAAGGGCTGCCTACCGAGGGCGGCCGCGCCGCAGATCGCGCGGGCCGGGCAGGAGCGTCCAGCGCGTGTACATGCGGTCGCGGATGCTCCTGACCGACCGCCGGTCGTCGGCCCGCGGCGCGCGCCTCCCGCCGGCGCCGAGCGCGAGCGCCACCGCGCACCCCGACGCGACGAGGAGCGGCGCGTGTTTGAGCGGCCCGTCCGCCACGGCGCCGAGCGCGCCCCAGAGGAGACCGGTCGCGGCGAGCGCCCAGCGCAGCGCGCGGTCCGCCCTCTCGGCGCAGTTGAGGACGGCCAGGGCGACGAGCAGCGTGGGCTCGAGAAGGACGCCGTAGGGCGAGAAGAGGACCGCGGGCAGCCCCGCGGCGTACCCGGGGTACGCCGCGCCGAACGCCGCCGCGGCCCCCATCGCCACGAGGAGATGCCGCGGCGCCGTCTCGAACGCGAAGGCGTTCGCGGGCGCGAGCGCGTCGCGGACCCACAGCGCGGCGAGCGCGGCGGCGAAGGCGCCCGCCGGCCGCGCGCCGGGTGTCGCGAGGAGCGCGACGGCGGCCGTGGCGAACGCCGACGCGAGGCACCAGTCGATGAACCGGTTCATCGCGCGCCGCCGCGCCCAGTAGACGGCGGCGGTCGTGTACAGCACGAGATGCTGCGCGACCGCAAGCCAGAGGAGCCTGTCCGCGGCGACGCTCCGCGCGTCGTTCACCGTCCCGCGCCTCCCTCCGAACCTCGCCCTCCGGCGCTTCTCCTCGCGGCCTGCTTCGCGAGGTACTCCTCGAAGCGGCCCCAGAACGGGTCGACGCGCGGGTGCTCGAGCGACCGCTCGCCGTCGTCATCGACGACCCGCACACCGCGCTCGGCGGGGAGGAGCTCGCCGACGATCGACGCCGGGATGCCGCTTTCGCCGAGCACCGAGACGGCGCGGTCGGCGCTCTCGGGCGCGATCGCGGCGACCAGCGTTCCCTCGCTGATCGCGGCGAACGGATCGATGTCGAAGACCTCGCAGACCTTGAGCACGACGTCCTGCGTCACGATCCTCCGCTTGTCCACGAGCAGGCCCGCGCCGCTCGCCCGCGCGACCTCGAAGAGCGCGCCCCAGATCCCGCACTCGGTCGCGTCGTGCATGGCGCGGACGCCGCCGACGCCGGCGCAGAGGGCGGCGTCACGGACCACCGACATCTGGTAGAAGACGTCGCACGCCTCCTGCGCGACCTCTTTCCCCCAGCGCTCGACGATGAACTCCGGGAACTGGACCGCCATGAGGCCGGTGGTCTCGATGGCGGGCCCCTTCGTGATGACGATGGCGTCGCCCGGCCGCGCCTTCCTCGGGTCCACCAGGTCCCGCTCCGACCCCACGCCGAAGACCGTCGCTCCGCCGACCATCGGGAAGTTGCAGCCCGCGTACCGCGCCGTGTGGCCGCCCACGATCGCGATCCCGAGCTTCGCGGCCTCGTTGTGGACGGTCCTCCAGATCGTGGTCAGCGTCTCCTCGTCCATCTCGGGAGGGAGATTGAGATCCACCGTGAGGAACCGCGGCGGGATGCCGCTCACCGAGACGTCGCTCGCGATGATGTGGAGCGCGAACCACGCCGCGCGCTCCCATCCGAGCGACGGGGCGATGAAGAACGGGTCTGAGGAGAACACGACCACCCGGTCGCCGATCCTGACCGCCCCGAAGTCGACGCCGTGGGTCGGTCCGACCACGACGGCATCGTCCTTGGCCCCCAGGTGCGGGAAGATCACCTCATCGAAGAACTCCGGAGTCGCCTTGCCGAGCGCGGGGAGCTTCGTCACGTCCTGTTCCTCCTTCTCTCAGTGAAGTACCTGGCGAGGGCCGAGCGGTGTGTCGGGAACGCGATGTCGCGCGGCAGCTCGTGCTCCGCAAAGAACGCCGCGTCGTCGGCGTCGTCGCCGGGGGAGAGACACCCGCCGACGGCGACGCCCGTGAACGCGATGCACACGACCGGGGTCCGCGGGTCCTCGCGGGTGGCCCACGTGTCGAAGACGCCCGTGATCCTGACGTCAAGCCCCGTCTCCTCCCGCGCTTCGCGCGCCGCGCACTCCGACGGCGACTCGCCGGGCTCGACGAATCCCGCGGGGATGCACCACATGCCTGCCTGCGGCGGGTACCTTCGCCTGACGAGAAGGACCGCGCCGTCGCGCTCGACGAGCACGCACGTCACGGGCGCTGGCGGCGCGTACACGATGTAGCCGCACCGGGGGCAGCGCGGGCGCGCGTGCCCGCGCACGTCGGTCTGCGCGAGCGGCGCGGCGCAGCGCGGACAGAAGCGCAGCCCCTCGTGGTTGACCTGTGCGTCGATGTCCTCCAACGGTCGCGCCTCCCGGCGGCCGCGCCGCGCCGCCTCCAGCAGCGCGTCGAGCGCCGCGACGGGGTCGTCCGCCGCGCACACCGCCGAGACGACCGCGAGGAGTGACGCGCCGGCGTTCACGACCGCTTCGGCGTTCGATCGATCGATTCCCCCGATGGCCGCCACGGGGAGGTCCCGGACGGCGGCCGCCACGCGCGACAGCCCGGCAAGCCCCATGGGCGGCGCGGCGTCCGGCTTCGTCGCCGTCGGGAACACCGGCCCCGCCCCGACGTAGTCCGCTCCCGCGTCGCGCGCCGCGACCGCCTCCCGCGCCGTCGTCGCCGAGACGCCGACGATCCTGTCCGGACCGAGCGCGGCCCGCGCCGCGGCGGGCCGCGCGTCGCCCGCCCCGACGTGAACGCCGTCGGCCCCGACCGCGACCGCGATGTCGGGGCGGTCGTTCACGATGAAGAGGGTGCCCGTGCCGAGCGTGACGCGCCGAAGGTCGGCCGCGAGGCGGAGGAGCGCGTCGTCTTCGAGGCGCTTCTCGCGGAGCTGGATGGCCGGCACGCCGCGGTCGACCGCGGCGCGGGCCAGATCCTCGTGGGCGATGCGGGGCGCCGTCAGCACGAGGTACACGCCTCGGGCGGTCCGCATCGTCACTCGCGGCGATGATCCCACGGTTCCTCGCTTCCCGCCGGAGTCTCTCACGACCAAAGACAAAGGGCTCCGACCCGACACGTGCGGGCGGAGCCCCTGAAGGCGCGATCGAGCCGTTTCCCTACGCTGGCATTGCCCAGATCAGGTTCGTGGGGTATCGGTTCTCAGGCCCGCGGGCCACCCCCAACGACTCCGCTCGGTCCGCTCTCGCGGGGACGAACGCGTCCCTCGACCTTGAGCGGCTATGTGCTTTCCGATACGCTAGCACGCACCCCGCGCGGCGTCAAGGCCCCGGCCGGCGGACGCTCGGGGGCGCTCGGCGGCACACCCTGCATCGGGGGAGGGCGCATGCGGTTCACGGCGTTCGGCGCAGCGCGCAACGTCACCGGGTCGAAGCACCTCCTCGAGGTCGGGCCGTCGCGCGTCCTCCTGGACTGCGGGCTCTTCCAGGGACACCGCGAGGAGAGCAACCGCAGGAACCGGGAGTTCCCGTTCGACGCCGCCTCGATCGACGCCGTGCTCCTCTCGCACGCGCACATCGACCACTCGGGGAGCCTCCCGTCGCTCGTCCGCTCGGGCTTCCGCGGCCGCATCCTCGCGACGGCGGCGACGGCGGACCTCACGGAGGTCCTCCTGCAGGACTCGGCGTGGCTCCAGCAACGCGATGCGGAGTACCTGAACGCGAGGCGCAGGCGGGGGCGCGCGGAGATCGCGCCGCTCTACTCGCTCGCCGACGTCGAGGCCGCGCTCGCCCGGGTGAGTGCGGTCGAGTACGACCGCCCCGTGGCCGCGACCGCGGGAATCACCGTGACGTTTCGCGAGGCGGGGCACATCCTCGGGTCGGCGATGCTGGAGATCGACGCGCGGGAGCGAGGTCGGCGGACGCTCATCGTGTTCACGGGCGACCTCGGCCGGCGCGGCGTGCCGATCCTGCGCGACCCGTACCGGCCGCCCGACGCCGACGTGCTCGTGACCGAGAGCACGTACGGCGGGCGCGTCCACGCGCCGCCCGCGGACGCGCGGGAGCGCCTGGCGCGCTTCGTCTCGCGCGTCGCGTCCCGTCGCGGGACGATCGTCGTGCCGGCGTTCGCGGTCGGCCGCACGCAGGCGCTCGTGTACGAGCTCCACGGGCTCATGCGCGAGGGGCGCGTGCCTGGGATCCCGATCTACGTCGACAGCCCGCTCGCCGTCCGCGCCACGGAGCTTCTCGAACGCCACCCGGAGTGCTTCGACGAGGAGATGAACGCGCTCGTCCGGAGGCGGGGCGACCCTCTCGGGTTCGATCGCGTCACGTACGTCCGTTCGGCGGACGAGTCGAGAGCCCTGGGCGGGAGGCACGGGCCGATGATCGTCATCTCCGCGTCCGGGATGTGCGAGGGGGGACGCGTGCTTCACCACCTGAAGCGCACGCTCGGAAGCCGCCGGAACGCCGTCCTGATCGTCGGCTACCAGGCCGAGTGGACGCTGGGAAGCAGGATCGCGGCAGGCGCGGACTTCGTGAAGATCCTCGGGGAGACCCACGCGGTGCGGGCCGAGGTCGTCGTCTTCGACGAGTTCAGCGCCCACGCCGATGCCGACGGGCTCGCCGCCTTCGCGTGCGGCTTCCGACGCGCTCCGCGGCGCACGATCGTCGTCCACGGAAGCGAGGAGAACGCGCTCGCGCTCGCGCGACGTCTCTCGGCCGACGGTCTTCCTCGCGTGAGCGTTCCTCTCGACGGCGAGTCGTTCGATCTCTAGATCCGTCGCGCGCCGTTCCGAACTCGACGCGTCGCGATGTCGTTCGTCGCTTCGTCGACGTCGTCGCGCGTCGTGATCGTGGTCGTCGACGTCGTCTCCGTTCGTCCGCCGGCAACTTTTTCCTTGACACGAATCCGCCGTCATTCTACATATGTCCACGTCACGCGCTCGGATGAGCGCATCGCTCTTTCACACGATACAAGACGACGACCTCATGGTCTCTTCGGTGTTGACGGAGGCGTGTGGTGAGGGCGCGCGTCGTCCGGATCTTGGATGCGCGTCGCGTCCTCTTGATGGGAGCCAAGTCGGCCAACTCCCCCCGCGAATGGGCGCGGGTGGGGCGAAGGAGGTGAAAGGCCATGGCGAAGAAGAAGGTCGCGAAGAAGAAGGTTGCGAAGAAGAAGGTCGCGAAGAAGAAGAAGAAGTAACTGACGGGTTGCTGAGGGACGAAGCGGGGCACGGCCTAGGCGGTGCCCCGCTTCTGTCTTGGTGGTAGCGCCAACGGGAATCGAACCCGTGTTACCGGCTTGAGAGGCCGGCGTCCTAACCGCTAGACGATGGCGCCTGGGGTGCTGGTTGGGGAGGGAGGGGTCGAACCTCCACTAGCGGATCCAGAGTCCGCGGTCCTGCCATTAGACGACTCCCCAGTCATCCTACGCGACGAGCGCTTGGGCCTTCGCGATCCTGTCGAGGGTCCGCGTGCGCCCCAGGACAGACATGACCTCGAAGATCCCCGGGCTGGCCGTCCGTCCCGTGATCGCGACCCTCATCGGCTGAATGGCTGCGCCGAGCTTGAGACCTCTCGTCTCGGCGTAACCCCGAAGGAGCCGCTCCAGCGTCGCCGGATCGAAGTCGGGCGCGGCGGCGAGGAGCTCACGGACGGCCATCAGCGTGTCGCCGGCGCCGGGCGCGCGAAGGACCTTCTCCACAGCGATAGTATCATAGGCGATGTCCGACGCAAGGAAAAACCCGAGCTGCTCCGCGGCATCGCCGAGTGTCTTGACGCGGTCGCCGACGACATCGAGCGCGCGCTCGAGGTGTTCCCGTTGCTCGGAGGTCTCGTCCTCACCGACGAGCCCCGCGGCACGAAGGAACGGCACGGCGCGCTCCGCGCGCTCGCGCACGGGAAGCCGCTTGATCCACTGCGCGTTCATCCAGACGAACTTCTCGGGGTCGAACGCCGCCGCCTTCTTCCCGACGCCCCGGATGTCGAACGCCGACACGAGCTCGTCGCTCGTGAAGAACTCGCGCGAGTCGTCGTAGGCCCACCCAAGAAGCGCCATGTAGTTGACCACGGCCTCCGCGACGTAGCCCTGCCGCCGGTACTCGCGGACGGCGACCGCGCCGCGCCGCTTGGAGAGCACCTTCCTGTCCTGGTCCAGCACGAGGGGCAGGTGGGCGTAGTCCGGCGGCCTCGCCCCGAGCGCGCGGAAGATGAGCACCTGCTTCGGCGTGTTCGTGACGTGGTCGCTGCCGCGGATGACGTGCGTGATGTCCATGAGCATGTCGTCGACGACCGCGACGAAGTTGTAGGTCGGCACGCCGTCCGACCGCGCGATGACGAGGTCGTCGAACTCCGAGTTCGCGACCTCGATGTCGCCGAGGATCAGATCGCGGAAGCCGGTTCTGCCCTCGGGGATGCGGAACCGCACGGCCGCTGGGCGTCCCTCGGCGAGGTAGGCCTTGCGCGTCGCCTCCGGCAGGTCGAGGCAGCGCCGGTCGTACTTCCACTCGCGTCCCTCCTGCGCGGCCGCGCGCCTGCGCTCCTCAAGCTCGGCGGCCGGGCAGAAGCAGCGGTACGCGGCTCCCTCTCGCAGGAGCTTCTCGACGTAGGGGCTGTACGTGTCCGAGCGCTCGGACTGGAAGTACGGTCCGACGGGCCCTCCGACCTCCGGGCCCTCGTCCCAGTCGAGCCCGAGCCACCGCAGGTCCTCGATGAGCGCGTCGAGATACTCCCTCGTCGAGCGCTCGCGGTCGGTGTCCTCGATGCGCAGCACGAACGTGCCGCCCTCGTGCCGGGCGAACAGCCAATTGTAGAGGGCTGTCCTTGCGACGCCCATATGAAGGAAGCCCGTCGGGCTGGGCGCGAACCGGACGCGGACCTTGGCCATCGGCGCTCTCCACGAAAAAGGCCTCCCGAGGCGAGGCCTGTGATGCGCCGAATCTACCAAGCCGCGGCCCCCGCGTCAAGTCGGCGTCCGGGGCGGCGGACCCGCACCCGTGCCGTGCCGCCGTTGACATGCGCATCCACGTTGCATAGAGTGAGTGCGCGGGCGTCCGGGGCGGCGATCGGACGCCCGTATCGGCAACGCCGCCCGCATTCCCTCCGGGAGACCCAGGATGGCCACGAACGGCCCCGCGGCATCGCGGGACTTCATCCGCGAGAGGATCGACGAAGACAACCGCACGGGCCGGTACGGCGGGCGCGTGCACACGCGGTTCCCGCCGGAGCCGAACGGCTATCTCCACATCGGCCACGCGAAGTCGATCTGCCTCAACTTCGGCATCGCGCGCGACTACGGCGGCCTGTGCAACCTCCGCTTCGACGACACGAACCCCTCCAAGGAGGAGGTCGAGTACGTCGAGTCCATCAAGGAGGACGTCCGCTGGCTCGGATTCGACTGGGAGGATCGCCTCTACTTCGCGTCCGACTACTTCGAGCGCCTGTACGAGGGCGCCGTCGAGCTCATCAAGCGGGGCAAGGCCTACGTCTGCGACCTGAGCCAGGACGAGGTCCGGGAGCACCGAGGGACCCTCACGCGGCCCGGTGTCAACAGCCCCTACCGCGACCGCTCCGTGGAGGAGAACCTCGATCTGTTCGCGCGGATGCGGGCGGGCGAGTTCCCCGACGGGTCGAGGACGCTCCGCGCGAAGATCGACATGGCCTCGCCGAACGTGAACATGCGCGACCCGGTCATGTACCGCATCCTACACGCCGAGCACCACAGGACCGGCGGCGCGTGGTGCATCTACCCGATGTACGACTACACGCACTGCATGTCGGACTCGTTCGAGGGCATCACGCACTCCATCTGCACGCTCGAGTTCGAGGACCATCGTCCGCTGTACGACTGGTTCCTCGACGAGCTCGACCTGTACCATCCACAGCAGATCGAGTTCGCCCGACTCAATCTCACGCGCACCATCATGAGCAAGCGCAAGCTGCTCGAGCTCGTTGAGGGTGGGCACGTCACGGGATGGGACGACCCGAGGATGCCGACGATCGCGGCGATGCGCAGGCGCGGGTATCCGCCTGCGGCGATCCGCGACTTCCTCGGCCGCGTGGGGGTCGCGAAGTTCGACAGCACCGTGGACGTGGCGCTTCTCGAGCACTGCGTCCGGGACGCCCTCAACCTGACCGCGCCGCGCTCGATGGCGGTGCTGCGTCCCCTACGCCTGGTCATCGACAACTACCCCGACGGCAAGGTCGAGGAGCTCGAGGCCGTCAACAACCCTGAGTTGCCGGACGCCGGGACGCGCCGCGTGCCGTTCTCGCGCGTTCTGTTCGTCGAGCGGGACGACTTCCGCGAGGACCCGCCGAAGCAGTTCTTCCGGATGGCGCCGGGGCGCGAGGTGAGGCTCAAGCACGCCTACCTTGTGACCTGCACCCGCGTGGTGAAAGACGAGCGAACGGGCGAGGTCGTCGAGCTTCACTGCGAGCACGACCCCGCCTCGCGGGGAGGTGAGGCGCCGGACGGGCGAAAGGTGCGGGGCACCCTGCACTGGGTGTCGGCGGAGCACTCCGCCGAGGCGGAGGTGAGGCTCTTCGACCACCTGCTTCTCGAGGACGATCCCGGCGCGCCGCCTCCGGCCGACTTCATCGAGCGGCTGAACCCGCGCTCCCTGACGAGGCTCACGGGGTGCCGCGTCGAGCCCTCTCTGGCCGGCGCGCTGCCCGGCGAGCGCTTCCAGTTCCTGCGGCACGGCTACTTCTGCGTTGACACGAAGGACTCGAGGCCGGGGTCACCGGTCTTCAACAGGACGGTGTCTCTCAAGGACACGTGGGCGAAGATCGAGAAGACGCTGTCGGGGGTCTGACCGGCGCCGCGAGCGGCGCGGAGTGAGCGACGATGGCTGTTCGTGCGGTTCTCTTCGCAGTGCTGATGCCCGTGACTCTGTGCCTCACGCCGAGTGCGACGGCCGACGAGCCGTCCACGGAAGAGCCCGGCGCCGCCACGGCGCCGGCACCACCCACCCAGCCGCGCATGGTCGTCTCGCCGGCCGGCCTCGAGGTTCTCCGCGCCTACATCTGCGAGGACGTCGAGGAGCGGCAACCGGTGCAGGCCGGCACCTCGTTCGTCGGCGACGATCCCGGCGCCTCCAGGCTGTGCTGCTTCAGTGAGATCGGCCTCCCCGCGGCGTCCGACACCGTGCTCCACATCTGGTACTGGGGCGAGCGCGAGATGCTGAGGATCCCGCTCGAGGTGAGGGCCCCGCGATGGAGGACCTGGAGCGCCAAGAGCGTCAGCGACAGCTGGAGCGGCGCCTGGCGCGTGGACATCACCGACCGCGCTGGCCTTGTGCTCATGCGCCTTCCCTTCTCGGTCGAGTAGCAGCCTAGGGCTTGACAGCTCAGCATTCGATGAGTATAATATCAGCACTATTGAATGTTCTCCTGCATGGGAGGAGCCGTACTGGTGCGGTCCGGGGCGAAGAGGTTCGGACAGGTCGGCGAGGAGGGACCCGGCAACGCGGCGGAGCTCGATGACGCCGCGGCCGTCTTCCGGGCCCTGGCGCATCCGGTGCGCGTTCGGATCGTCTCCCTCCTGTGCGACGGAGAGCTGTGCGTCAAGCGCATGGAGGAGCTCCTGGGCATTCCGCAGCCGTCCGTGTCACAGCACCTGACGAGGCTGCGGTACGCGGGGCTCATCTCGGCGGAGCGACGCGGCCATCTCGTGTGCTATCGGCTGAACGAAGGTCCGGCGGCCGCGATCGTCGCGGCCGCGCTCGGAGGCGCTCGCAAGGCGAAGGGGGTGTGAACATGGGATCAGCGAAGACCGTGGATGTGAGCGAGGCGACGTTCGACGCCGAGGTCGCGACGTCGGCGGTCCCGGTCGTCGCGGACTTCTGGGCCCCGTGGTGCGGACCGTGCCGGATGGTGGGGCCCGTGCTCGAGGAGATCGCGGCGGGGAACCAGGGCAAGGCGAAGGTCGTAAAGGTCAACGTCGACGACAACCCGGGGCTCGCGCAGCGGTTCGGCGTGCGGGGCATCCCGACACTCATCTTCTTCAAGGGTGGGGCGGAGGTCGACAGGATGGTCGGTGCCGGCCCGAAGGAGACCATCCAGAAGCGCATCAACGCGATCGCGGGTTGACGGCAAGGGCCGGCTGCGAGGCCGGCGGGCTCGGCGCAACAGCAAAGAAGGGGGAGTGACATGGCGCAGTTCTTGAGGTGGCTTGCGGTCGGGATGCTCACGGTGGCGGTCCTCGCCGCGGCGGGATGCTCAAGGCAGGAGACGCCCCCGGCCGGCGCGGATGCAGCAACGCAAGGCGAGGCGAGCGGCGGGTCCGCTGTTCCGGGCTCGGCGGCCGTCGGCGTTGACGTCGGGATGACGCCGCCGCCCTTCACGCTCAAGGACGTCGACGGGCGGGATGTCTCGCTGTCCGACTTCCAGGGCAAGGTCGTGGTGCTGGACCTGTGGGCGACGTGGTGTCCGCCCTGTCGCCAGGAGATCCCGTTCCTCGTCGGGCTGTACGAGGAGTTCAGGGACCGGGGGCTCGTGGTCGTCGGCATCGGACTCGACGACGGTGGAGCCGACGTGCTGAGGCCCTTCGCCGCGGCCAACAAGGTCTCGTATCCTGTGCTCGTCGGAGACAAGCCCGTCGCGGCGTCCTACAAGGTCAGCTCGATCCCCATGACGTTCGTGATCGGCCCGGACGGGAGGATCGCGGCGAAGCACGTGGGGTTCACCCCGGCCATCGGGAATGCGCTCCGTGAGGAGGTCGTGAAGCTCATCGAGGGCGCGCCGCAGGAGGTGTAGGGGAGAGGCAATCGGCCGGGCGAACGGGCGCGCCCCGACGGGCGCGCCCGGGTGCCGGCCCCAGGCGGAGGTCGTGCGGTGAGATGGTCGAACGTGGCGTTCCCGGTGGTCTTCCTGGCGGCGTGGCTCATCCTGCAGCTCGTCGTGCTCCCGCGCCTCGGCGTCTCCACCTGACTGCGAGGCGCGTGCAGGCCCGCGGAGCGGGCGAGCGAGGCTGAGAAGGACGGCGGCGGGAGGAAAGGGCAGTGACGCTGCCGCGGGTCGTCGTGCGGAAGTCGGCCTTCGTGCTCGAGCTCGAGACGGCCGAGGGCACGCTGAGGTTCCCCGCGGCGATCGGCGCGAACCCCGACGGCGCGGACAAGAAGGCCGAGGGGGACTGCCGCACGCCCGAGGGGGAGTTCGAGGTCGTCTCGATCGAGGACTCGAGCGACTGGGAGCACGACGGCAGGCGCGCCTACGGCCCCCTCTTCATCAGACTCGCGACGCCGCCGTGGACCGGCATCGGCATCCACGGGACCGACGAGCCGGACACCGTCGGCACGCGCTGCACGCTCGGCTGCGTCCGTCTGCGGAACGAGGACCTCGTCGTTGTCGCGAGCGTGGTCGGTCCCGGCACGCGCGTCGCGGTCCTCCCGTGAAAGCCGTTGACACTGGCGCGCGCCGGGAATAGATTCTGGGCGCCTCGACGGCGAGGCTCCCGACAGACGCAGCCCTCGTTCCCGGAGCGCCTCCATGCGACCCGGTCAGTTCGTTGCCGTGGCGGGCAACATCGGTGTGGGCAAGACGCACCTCACGACGCTCCTCGCCAACCGCCTCGGCTGGCGCGCGTACTACGAGCCTGTCATCGACAATCCGTACCTGGACGACTTCTACGCCGACATGACGCGCTGGGCCTTCCACCTGCAGGTGTACTTCCTCTCGAAGCGCTTCGAGATCCACCGCGACATGGTCCGGCTCGGCGAGCCGTGCATTCAGGACAGGACGATCTACGAGGACAAGGAGATCTTCGCGGCGACACTGCATCGCCAGGGCTTCATGGCCGACCGCGATTACGCCAACTACGTGGCGCTCTTCGACGCGATGACGAGCTTCCTCAGGGTTCCGGACCTCGTCGTGTACCTTCGCGCGGACGTGCCCAGCCTGTTCGAGCGGATACGCTGCCGCGGGCGCGACTGCGAGAAGGAGATCTCGGCGGGCTACCTGGACGCGTTGAACTCCGCCTACGACGACTGGAGCGCGCGTGCGGCCCGGGCGACCAGCGTGCTGACGCTCGAGACCGACGGCGTCGATCTCGTCTCCGACGAGGGCGCCATCGAGGAGACGCTCGACAGAATCCTCTGCCGCCTGGGCGGAGCGCCCGCATGCGAGCCCGCGCACGCCGTGGGAGCCGGACCCTGAGCGGTCACCGCCCCGAAGCGTCCTTGACCAACGCTATTCATGGTGGTATAATCAGTTAGGAAAGGTCAGGGGGAACTCATGACCAAGAGGCGAGGTGTAGGCACAAGCGGCTGGGCCGCCGTGTTGCTCGTGGCGGCGACGTGCGCCTTCGGCGCGACGCCGACCAAGGCGCCCGACTTCACGCTGCCGAACGTCGAGGGCAAGTCCCTCACGCTGTCGGAGCTTCTGAAGGGCGGGCCGGTCGTCGTCGACTTCTGGGCGACCTGGTGCAAGCCCTGCATCAAGGCCTTCCCGGACCTGCAGCAGGTGCTCGACAAGTATGCCGACTGCGGCCTGCGCGTCGTCGCGGTGTCCATCGACGGCCCGAAGTCGGCCTCGCGCGTCGGGGCGCTCATCGCCTCCAAGGGGCACACGTTCGACGTCGTGCTCGACACGTCGCAGGACGTGGCCCGGAAGTTCCACGTGTCGGCGGTCCCCCGCACAGTCCTCATCAACACGAAGGGGGAGATCGTCTACGCGACGGCCGGATACCGGCCGCAGAACCACGCCGAGCTCGACGCGGCGGTGCGCTCGCTCCTCCCGGCGGGCTGCCCCGAGCGGACCAAGCAGGAGTAGCGCGTGAAGCGGATCGCGACCGTCCTCGCAGCCCTCGGAGCCTCGCTCGCCTGGGCGCTCCCCGCGTCGTCGTTCGACGCGGGCGACGTCACCGTGAGGGGATCGGTCGACGGCGAGTACCTCCACAACGTCGATCTGGACGGCTCGGTGTTCGACGGGCGCGTTGAGTTCGGCATCGAGGTCGGACGGTTCCTCCTCGGCGCGACGTATCGCGCGTACCAGCTCTCGGACCCCGGCTACAGTCCGGCGCAGAAGGACATCCCCCGCTCGGAGGTCAGGCACCGGTACGCCGAGTTCCGCAACGAGTCGCTGTCGGCCCGCGCGGGCAGCTTCTTCTGCACCTTCGGGAAGGGGCTCGCTCTCCGGAGCTACGAGCAGACCGACCTCGAGCACGACACGGCGCTCGATGGCGTCCTCATCGGCTATGGGACGGGGCCGCTCGCGTTCACGGCGGTTTCCGGCGTCGTGAGCGAGCCGCTCTCGAGGGTCCGCACCCGCGAGCACACGGTGCGGGGGCTCGAGGCTGCCGCCGCGCCCTGGGACTGGGTGCGGCTCTCCGCTCGCGCGGTGGAGCGCTCGTGGGAGGACGCCGACGCGAACCTCGTTCTTCCGCCCGCGCAGGCCCGCCGTGAGGACGTCGTGCTCGACGGCGCCGTGGACCTCTGGCTCGGCCGCGTCGCCCTGTCCGGCGAGTACGCCAGGCGCGACGTCGAGAACCCGGTCACGGGCGCGGAGGCGGGCGAGGGCCGTGCTCTGTACCTCTCGGGGACGTTCGACCTCGGGCTGCTCACGCTCTTCGGCGAGTTCAAGGACTATGACCTCTTCTCGCACCACCTGATCAACCCGCCGACGTGCGTGCGCGAGCACCCGTGGACCCTCATGAACCGGGCCACGTACGAGATCAGCCTCGATGACGAGCGCGGGTTCCTCGGCGAGGGCACGCTGCCGGTCGGCGACGCGCTCTCGCTCACGGCGGGCGCGTCGGAGGCGAGGACGCACTCCGGGAACCTGTCGCACTGGGAGATCTTCGGCGAACTCTCGCATTCGCTCGCCGCGTCGGTGAGCGGGGCCGTGGCGGGGTCGTGGTCCCGCGAGTATCTGCTGGGGAAGTTCACGGAGCATCTGATCGGCGCGGCGGAGTTCGACGTGGAGCTTCCGGCCGAGCAGAGGGCCGAGCTCGGCATCGAGATCGGCTCGACCGACGACGTCACCGGCTCCGCCTACACCGACTACATGGGGTCGCTCACATGGTACGCGCGCGCCGACCTCACCGTGTCCGCGGTGTTCGAGCGGAGCACGGCCGACTTCGAGGAGCGCGAGGCGTGGTTCTCGGCGGAGCTCAAGAAGCGGCTCTCCGACGACGTCGAGGTGCTGTTCGGCGCGGGCACGCAGCGTGGCGGGAAGAAGTGCGCCGGCGGCGTCTGCTGGTTCGAGCCGGAGTTCGAGGGCGTGCGCGTTCGGCTGAGCGCGTACTTCTAGGAGGGGGCGTGGCGAGGACGCGGACCGGACGGTGGTGGGGTCGGGCGGGCGCGGCCGCGCTCGCGGCGCTGGCGCTTGCCGCCGGCTGCGACTGGTTCCACTCCCCGGCCGAGGTGAACCTCCTCCCGGAGACGGTCATGGAGGCGTGCCCGGCGCCTGGCGCGGTCGTGGCGGGCGCGGACGCGCTCATCGCATGGAGCGGCAGCGACCCCGACGGGGCGGTGGTGAAGTACGTCTGGTCCCTCAACGACACGCTGACCGGGGAGACGACGGCCACAGAGCTCGTGCTGCCGGCGGTCGCCGAGGGAGACTACCTGTTCGAGGTCGCCGCCCTGGACAACGACGGCGACCTTGACCCGACGCCGGCCGCGTGCTCGTTCGCGGTCGGGCCGGCGGGCGGGCTCGTCCCGCGCGTCGTGCTGGCGGAGCTTCTCACGACGCGCCCGTGCGCCAACTGCCCGAACGCCGAGGCCGGCCTCCACACGGTGCTCGGCGAGTACGGCGCGGGCAACCTGTGCGTGATCGCGTATCACGATCTTCTCCCGCCGGCCGACCCGCTCGGGACGCCCGAGACGAATGCGAGGATCGACTGGTACATGGGGCCTTCGTGGAACACATGGCCCGCGGTGATCTTCGACGGGGACGTCGCGCGCATCGTCCAGGGCGCCGGGTCGCCGTCCACCGCGGCCGCGGCCTACCGCATGGAGATCGACCACCGGAGGACCTTCGGCTCGCCGGTCTCGATGCGGATGGCGGGGAGCGCGGCGTCGGGCAGCGTGACGGTGACCGTGAAGGTCCGCGAGGCGCTCACGACGACCGAGGCCGTGCTCAGGGTCGTCGTCATCGAGGACCACGTCGTCGTGGCGTCGAGCGTGTACGACTTCGTCGCGCGCGACCTCCTCGACGACGAGCCGCTGAGCGTTGCGTCCGTGGGCGACTCCGCGGTCGTGACGCGGTCGTTCGCCGTGAGTCCGTCGTGGAACACGGCCAATCTGAGTGTGATCGCGTTCGTGCAGGACGACCTGACCAAGGAAGCCCTGCAGGCTGCGCGACTTGGAGGACGATAACAGGCACGAGAGCGGGGATGCCGACACCCCACGCACACGGCGCCGGAACCCCGAGAGAAGGCCAACGCATCGCCAGGAAGGGAGACCATGACGATGAAGCGTTCGGCGATGATCGGACTCGCAGCGGCCCTGCTGCTCGGCGGCGCGGTGACGGCCGTGCCGGCGGAGCGGGCGGTCCTCGCGGAGCTGTTCGGGGCCACGTGGTGAGGGTACTGCCCGAACGCCCGTGCGGCGCTCCAGGCAATGCAGAACGACTACGGCAAGGACAACCTCGTCGTCCTCTACTACCACCTGAACGACGCCTACTCCACGACCGAGACGCAGGCGCGCGCCACCTACTACGGGGTGGGCGGCATCCCCGAGGTCGACTGGGACTCGGTGGTCGAGGTCATCGGAGCGGGTTCGACCGTGCGCGATACCTACGAACCCATTTACGCGGCCCGAAAGGCAGCTTCGACGCCGATCGTCATGAGGACGAAGGGCCTCGTGGTGGACGACCCCGGGACGACGTGGATCGAGGCCACGTTCAAGGCCGTCGAACCTCACACTCTCGGTCCGCTCCGCGCCCAGTTCGTCGTGTACGAGAACATCGGGACGGACTACCCATGGACGGTGCGCAAGATGCTGCCGACGGAGAACGTGACGCTCTCGGCCGTCGGCGACTCGGTGACCGTCTACCGTAGCCTTGTCCTGAGTTCGTCGTGGAACCACGCGAACGTGTGGATTGCGGCGTTCATCGAGAAGGTCGAGTCGCCGCGGCTCATCGTGAACGCGCAGTGCATGCGCGAGCCGTACGGCGTGGGCATGTCGCCCGAATCGTACGCCGCGGAGATGGGATACCTCGAGAGCAGGAAGTTCTTCGCGAAGATCAAGAACACCGGCACCGTGGCCGACTCGATCAGGGTCAGCCTCTCGTCGGTCTTCCCGCCTGAGGTCGGCCCATACGAGTGGCTCGCGATCGCGTGTGATCCGGACGACGTGTGCTGGATCACGGCGCAGACCTACCACTTCGAGGCAGGCGAGGAGAAGCGGTTCTCCGTGGAGATCTCGGACTTCATCGGCACCGTGCGGGGGCTCGGGACCGCGACGCTGACGGCGACGAGTAGAACCAACGCTTTGAAGACGGCCAGCGCGTCGTTCGGCGTGTTCGTGGACCTCCCGTCCATCCTCATCGTGGACGACGACGGAGGTGCCTCGTACGAGAGCCACCTCAGGCAGGCCGTCCTCGACAACGGGTACACGCCGCTCGTGTGGGACGCGAGCGCGAAGGGGAGACCGCTGCAGCTCCTCCTGAACGACTTCTGGGCGGTCTTCTGGACGACCGCCAACACCGACGGGTCGGCCATCAACGCGGCAAACGAAGCCGCGATGGCCGCGTACCTGGACGGCGGCGGGAACCTGTTCCTCTCGAGCATGGGGTATCTGAGCAGCCGCACCGGGGCGACGACCTTCACCAGCGACTACCTGCACATCGCCTCGTGGTCGAACAACACGGGCGGCTTCATTATGACGGGCGTGGCTGGGGATCCGATCTCCGACGGGATGTCCCTCGGGATCACCGGCGGGCCGTTCTCGGTGTCGGGGAGCGAGAGCGTTGAACTCAACGCGTCCGCCGACGGCATCTTCACGGCCGCGAACGGCATCAAGGCGCTGAAGGCCGCGGGCCGCGGCCACCGCGTCGTGTTCACGTCGTTCCCGTTCGAGTGCGTGAAGACGGCCGCGGCCGACCCGAACAACCAGCGGACGCTCATGAACCGCATCCTGCACTGGTTCGGGCCGATCCCGACCGGCGTGCCCGAGACGCCGCCGGTCACGACGCTCGCGCTCAGGCAGAACTTCCCGAACCCGTTCAACCCGACGACGACGCTGGCCTTCACCGTGCCGGCCGACGCGGGCCGCGTGACGCTGGCCGTGCACAACGTGAACGGCCGCGCGGTGCGCACGCTCGTGGACGGTGATCTTGCCGCCGGGCCGCACGCGATCGCGTGGGACGGGACGGACGACGGCGGTCGCGCGCTGGCGTCCGGCGTGTACTTCGCGCGGCTCTCGGGGGCCGGCGAGACGCGCACGACGAAGATGGCGCTTCTGAAGTAGACGAGAGCGGCGGCGGGCGCCCGGGGGCACGGTGCCTCCGGGCGCTGCCGTCCGGGGCCGGTCCTTGAGGGAGGTCCATGGTGCTCCGGAGCGCGACATGCCTTGCTGTGCTCATGACCGCGCTGGTGTTCGCGACCGGCGCGGCGGCGTATCCGAGGGACGACGCCGCGGTCGTCGAGGTGGACGTCTACTCGCGCGCGGACATCCACAGGCTCAACGAGCTTGGGATGGACATCATGAACGTGCGGGACGGGGTCGCCGAGATCGCCGCCGTCCCCGGTGAGATCGAGGCGCTGTGGGCGAACGGCTTCCGGCCCCGCGTCGTGGTCGAGAACATGCGCGACGCGTTCCTCGCGCAGAGCGCCCCGTACCGCGGCGTGTACCACAACTACAGCGCGATCACGGCCGACCTCGCCGCGTGGCACGCGGCCTATCCGTCCATCACCGAGCTCATCTCGATCGGGCGATCGGTGCAGGGCCGCGAGCTCTGGGCCCTCAAGATCACGGACAACCCGGGGATCGAGGAGGCCGAGCCGGAGATCGTCTGGGTGGGGGCCCATCACGGCGACGAGACCATCTCCGTCGAGACCTGCTACTACGCGGCGAAGTACCTGCTCGAGAACCACGGGACGAACCCGCAGGTGACCTGGCTCGTGAACAACCGGGAGTTCTGGGTCATCCCGATGATCAACCCGGACGGCCACACGAACGGCTCGCGGTACAACGCGCAAGGCACAGACCTGAACCGCAACTACCTCTGCCCGGACGGGAGCAACGCCGGCTCGGCGTTCTCCGCCCCGGAGACGCAGGCCCTGAGGGACTTCTGCGTCGGCATGAACCCCGTGACGTCGCTCCAGTTCCACTCGGGCGCCGTGTACGTCAACTACCTCTGGGACTACTCGTACGACCCGACCCCCGACGAGCCGATGATCATCACGCTGTCGAACGGGTACGGGTCGCGGAGCGGGCTCCCGGTGACGAACGGGGCCGACTGGTACGTCGCCAAGGGCACCTGCCAGGACTGGTGCTACGACCAGCGCGGCGAGATCGCGACGACCATCGAGGTCTCGACCTCGAAGAACCCGCCGGCCTCGAACATCGACGGCATCGTGAACGCGAACATCCCGGCGATGCTGTACCAGGCGCGGAAATCGGGCAAGGGCATCAGGGGCATCGTGACCGACGCCGGGACGGGCGAGCCGCTCTACGCCACGATCAGCATCCCGCAGATCGGGAAGGACGTGTATACCGACCCGGCGGTCGGGGACTACCACAGGATGGTCCAGCAGGGCACCTACACGGTGACGGCGAGCGCGCCGGAGTACCAGAGCCAGACCGTGTACAACGTCGTCGCGAACCTCGACACGTTCGTCGTGGTCAACTTCGCGCTCGAGCCGCCGCCCCGCGGAACGATCGCCGGCTACGTGTTCGATCAGACCATGAACCCTCTCTCGGCGTCCGTGACGGTCACGGACATCGGGGGATACTCCGCGGTCTCGGATCCCGTGACGGGCTACTACGAGATCAACCACGTCCCCGTCGGCGCGCACGACATGCGGGTGACGAAGGCGGGCTACTCCACGGTCACGCGGGCGGGTGTCCAGGTCGTCTACGGGACGACCGTGACGGAGAGCTTCCTGCTCCCGAGTCCCGTCTTCTACGACGACCTCGAGTCGGGCCTGTCGCGGTGGACCGGCGCGTGGGGGCTCACGACCGGCCAGTTCCACAGCCCGTCGTCCAGCATGACCGACAGCCCGAGCGGCAACTACGGCAACAACGCCAACATCGTCATGACGCTCGGCAGCCCCGTGGACCTGGGCGGCGCGTCGAGCGCGACCCTGTCCTTCTGGCACCGCTACGACACGGAGTCGGGCTACGACCTCTGCCGCGTCTCCGTGAGCGCGAACAACGGGTCGAGCTGGACGCAGGTGGCCTCGTACAGCGGAACGCAGTCGGCGTGGACGGAGGTCTCGTTCGACGTCACCGCGTACGCCACGAGCCAGTTCAAGGTGCGCTTCGCCCTGACCTCCGACAGCTGGATCACGCGGGACGGCTGGTACGTGGACGACGTGCAGATCTCGCGCGACGCGCCGTCCGCCGGCGTGCCGGGGGAGGGGACGGAGCGGAGCAGGATCGCGCTCTCGGGGCATCCGAACCCCTTCAGCGCGGGGACCGGCGTCCGTTACGTCCTGCCTATGGAGACGCAGGTCCGCCTGGCGGTGTACGACGTGTCCGGGCGGCTCGTGCGGACGCTGCTCGACGGCGAGATCAGGCCGGCCGGCGCCCACGAGTCCGTGTGGGACGGTCGCGACGAGCGGGGGCTTGAGGTGGCGACCGGGGTGTACTTCGCCAGGGTCGCCTGCGCGGACGGTGAGTCCACGGCGAAGCTCGTGCTCATCAGGTAGGGTCTGCGAAGGGGATCGGCGTTCGACGGCGGGGCGGCTCGCGTGAGCCGCCCCGCTTCGTTCTACCGCCGGAGCTTGTCGAGTTCCCTCTGGAAGAGCGCCCGGAGGTCGCCGTCGTTCGTGAGCGAGAGCGCCGTCTCGTACTCGCGGCGCGCCTCGTCCGTGTTGCCCTGCTCCGCGAGGAGCCCGGCCAGCACCGCGTGCGGCGACGCCATCCTCGGCGAGGCGAGGATCTCCTTGCGCATCGCGTCGACGGCCCTGTCGAGCTCGCCGAGCGCGTGGTAGGCGCGCGCGAGCTTCGAGTGCGCGTGCTGCACGGGCATCTGCCCGAGGATGGCCGCCTTGTAGGCCTCAACGGCCTCGGCGTACCTCCTCTCGCCCATGCGGATGTCGCCGAGCCGGTCCTGCGCGAGGCTGTGCGCGGGGTCCGCGGCGACCGTCCTCTCGAGCGCGCGCCTCTCCTTCTCCAGGTCGCGCGTCTCGAGGTAGACGCACGCGAGCGTGTACGCGGCCTCGGCGCTGCGCGGGTCCAGCTCGATGGCGCGGTCGAGGACGGCGATCGCGCTGTCCGCCCTCGCGTGCAGCATGTGCGCCTGCGCGATGCCGATGCGCGCCCGCGTGTTCCCGGGATCGAGCGCGAGCGCTCTCCTGAACGAGCGAGCCGCCTCGGTGGCCCGCCCGAGCCTCACGTACGCCCCGCCCGCCGCCAGGTAGGCCGGGGCGTACTCGGGGTCGGCCTCGATCGCGCGCCTGAACGCGGCGGCCGAGCCCGCGATGTCGCCGCGCTGCATGAGGGAAAGCCCCTCGCTCATCGCGGCGGTGGCCGGCGATCCGGCCTCCGGGGCGCTCCTCCGCGCCGCCACCACCCTCGGGAAGTCGGTGCCCCGCAGCTCGTCGCGGAGGCGGGGATGGTCGCCCGAGGCCCACACGGCCGCGGCCGCCACGCCGACGACGGCGGCCGCGCGGAGCCCTGCGGGCACCGCGCGGCGGCGGCCCAGGAGGGCCGCGGCGGCCGCGGCGAGCGCGCCCGCGGCGAACACCGCGGCGACGACGCTTCGGGGCATCCACAGCGTGGCGGACGCCCCGGCGTACGACGCGTAGCCGAGCTGGACGAGGAAGACGGCGAGCCCGCCCGCAAGGAGAGCGGACGCCGGCACGATGCGGCTCAGGCGGAACGGCCGCGCGTGGCGCAGGGCGCACGCGGCGCCGACCCCGAGCACGTACGTGAGGGCGACGTAGCTCACGCTCAGCGCGAAGAGCGCGGCGAGGGTGAAGAGGATGGCGCCGTCGGCCGCGGTCGCCTCGCGCTGACCCGCGGGGCGGTCGCCGTCGGCGTGGGCGGCCGCCATCGCGGCGGCCGCGGGCTGCATGAGCGCCGCGGCGACGACGATGCCTGCGAGCGCGAGCGGGTCGAACGGGTGCGTGACGGCCGGCGTCCCGAACGCTCTCACGACGACGCCCCGGGCAAGCGCGATGCCCAGCGCGGCGAGCGCCGCGTGGACGGCCGCGGCGAAGGGGTCGAACAGGCGCGCCACCGACCTGAACCTCTCAGGAGCCGCCATCCGGCACCAGACGGCGAGGAGCGGGACGGTCACGAAGAGGTCCACGAGCGCGCTCGAGAGGTCCGAGAGCGCGTACGGCTGAGCC
Source organism: Candidatus Effluviviaceae Genus I sp. (assembly GCA_016867725.1). NCBI lineage: Bacteria > Candidatus Effluviviacota > Candidatus Effluviviaceae > Candidatus Effluviviaceae Genus I sp. The sequence continues at coordinate 150,241 of VGIX01000001.1, read as the reverse complement.
CCCGCGTAGGCGCGGTGCACGGCCCCGGACGTGAAGAAGAGCCGCTGCACGCCGTCGACGTCCGCCCCGAAGATCCGAACGACGGCCAGGACGAGCGCCGGCAGCGCGAAGAAGAAGAACATCGTGACGTAGATCGCGACGAACGCCGCGGCGGCCCTGAGCGCGCTCCTCGTCTTCAGGTGGACGTAGCAGGCGGCCAGGACGCATCCGATGGCCGCCTCGATCCGGATGCCGGCGGTCGGGCCCTGGAAGCCCTTGTACAACGGGTTCCAGAGGTTCAGGAACGCCTGGCCCAGCGTGCCCGTCCTCGGGATGAGATAGCCGATGATCTCCGGCGCCGGCGCGCCGCGCGAGACGAGCATGTCGAGGAGCGGCGGCAGGAGCGTGAGGAGCCACGCGAAGAGCATGAGCCTGATGACCCGGTCGGCCCTCTCTCGCGCGAACGCCGCGAGCACGATCGTGAGCCCAAGGAGCGGCGCGACGTAGGCCAGCGGGTAGTGCAGGAAGTAGGCGAGGAAGTAGAGGATCTTCCGGCCGCCCGCGAGCTGCTCGAGGAAGTGCCGGACCGCGACGATCGACACGAGCCCGAGCAGCCACGCTCCCAGGCTCACGCGCGCGTCTTCGAATCGCTCCGTCACGGCCAGCACGCGGGCCATGAGTCCACGCATCGTCGCTCCCTTGCGCCGCTCAGGCCGCCCGGCGCGATTGGCTGTACAGCACCGCGTAGATGGCGAACGCCAGCAGGGAGAGCGAGAGCCTCCAGAGCGTCGTCGGCGCGATGCCCAGGACGAACCTGCCTCCAGCCAGCTTGACAACGACCGAGAGCGCAAGCGCCACCGCTGCCGCGGCGGCAAGCACGAACGACGCGAATCTCACGCCGGCCTCCTCGTTCTCAAGGGGCGCGCGGTCGCCGAGGTGGCACCCTGCCCCGCTGCGTTTGAGGCTACGACCCGGCCGGGACGGCTGTCAAGCCGCTTGACGCTGCGCACGGCGCCGTCCTACAATCGCAGAATTCGGAACCCCATCGCGGACGACACGGAGCCCGGAGCGTGCCCCACATGGCCTTTGACCACGACGTCGACGACGGCGAGATCGAGAAGCTCCTTGCGAACGAGGAAGGCAAGCTTGCGCAACTTCGCGAGCTTGTGGACAGCGCGTGCGAGGAGATCAGGGGCGGCCGTCTCGACCGGCAGGAGGCGACCGTCCTCGCGCAGCGCGTGCGGCGGCAGGCCCAGGAGCTCATTCCCGATCTCATGGACCGCTTCGACGTCATCTACAAGGCCAGGTTCGAGCGCCTCATCTCGCAGTACATCGACGGACGGGGCAGGGGGCGCGATGGGCGGTGACGCCCCCCGACACGCGGGATTCCGCGGACCTCACGCGGGGACGCAGATGCGCATCACGCTCCTGGCGAGCGGCAGTTCCGGCAATTCGCTTCTCGTGCACTCGGGCTCCACGCGCGTCCTCGTGGACGCCGGGATCTCGGCGCGCCGGCTGACCCGGGCCGTCCGTGCCGCGGGCGCCGAGCCGCGCGCCGTCAGCGGGGTCCTCGTCACGCACGGTCACTCCGACCACGTGAGCGGGCTTCCGGCCTTCGGGGCGCACGGGGACATTCCCGTCTACGCCACGCCAGGCACGCTGGACGAGATCGGTCGCTTCATGACCGGCGGGTGCCGCGCAGTGCCCGTGTCGCCGGGCGCCGCGTTCGACGTCGGCGACCTCTCGGTCACGGCCTTCGGCGTGAGCCACGACGCCGCCGAGCCCGTCGGGTTCACCGTCTCCGACGGCGCGTGCCGCGTGACGGTCGCGACGGACCTGGGAACGGTCGGGGACGAGGTCCGCGAGCACCTCATGGTCGCGGACTGCGCCGTGCTCGAGTTCAACCACGACGAGCGGATGCTGCTCGACGGGCCGTATCCCTGGCATCTGAAGCAGCGCATCCTCGCCGACACCGGGCACCTGTCGAACGGCGCCGCGTCGCGCGAGATCGAGCGGATGGCCGGCGGCCCGCTCTCCGCGCTCGTGCTCGCGCACCTCTCGCGCAGGAACAACACGCCCGACCTGGCGCTCGGGGCGGCCGCGGAGGCGCTGGCGCGCGCCGGGCGCGACGACGTGAGCGTATACGTCGGCGCGCCGTCGGACGCGGTCGGCCCCATCGAGGTCGCGGCCGCACGGCGGACCGCCGACGCGCCTCTAGGGATGGAGTGACGATGCACAGGATCGCGATGATCGGGACGGGATACGTCGGTCTCGTGGGGGGCGCCGGCCTTGCCGACCTCGGCAACCAGGTGGTCTGCGTCGACCAGGTCGGGGAGAAGATCGCGCGGCTGCGCGAGGGCGGCATCCCCTTCTACGAGCCGGGGCTCCAGGAGGTCGTCGTGCGGAACGTGCGCGAGGGGCGGCTCTCGTTCACGACGGACCTCGCGGAGGCGGTGAGGGAGCACGACGTCGTCTTCATCGCGGTCGGGACCCCCGAGGGCGAGGGCGGCGCGGTGGACGTGTCGCAGGTCGACGCCGCGGCCCACGCGATCGGCCGGCACATGACCGGCTACCGGCTCGTCGTGCAGAAGAGCACGGTTCCGGTCGGGACCGCCCGGAGGATCCGCGCCATCATCGAGCAGGCCCAGACGACGCGGCACGAGTTCGACGTGGCGTCGAACCCGGAGTTCCTGCGCGAGGGCTCGGCCGTCGAGGACTTCATGCGCCCGGACCGCGTCGTCGTCGGCGCGGACACGGAGCGCGCCTTCGAGCTCCTCCGCGGCATCTACGCGCCGCTGTACCTCATCCACACGCCGATCGTCGAGACGACGCCCGAGACCGCCGAGCTCGTGAAGTACGCGTCGAACGCCTTCCTCGCGACGAAGATCTCGTTCATCAACGAGATCGCGAACCTCTGCGAGCGGACCGGGGCCGACGTCCGCATCGTCGCGTATGCCATGGGCCTCGACAACCGCATCGGCTCGAAGTTCCTGCACGCCGGAGCCGGGTTCGGCGGCTCGTGCTTCCCGAAGGACACGAAGGCGCTCGTGCGCATCGCGGAGGCCGCCGGCGAGGACGCGCGCGTCGTGCGGGCGGCCGTTGAGGTCAACGAGTCGCAGAAGGAGCGCATGGTGGACAAGGTCGTCGCCGCCGTGGGCGGGGACGTCCGCGGGAAGACCGTGGGGCTCCTCGGGCTTGCGTTCAAGCCGAACACGGACGACATGCGCTACGCGGCGTCCATCGTGCTCGCCGACGGCCTCGTCGCCCGGGGCGCGACGGTCCGGGCGTTCGACCCCGTGGCGATGGAGAACGCGCGCGCCGTCCTGCCGGACGTCACGTACGTCGGCGACCGGCACGAGGCGGCCGTGGGGGCGCATGCGCTCGTCATCGTGACGGAGTGGAACGAGTTCAGGCGGCTCGACTTCGAGCGGCTGGGCCGCGCGATGGCCGAGCGCGTGCTCGTGGACCTTCGGAACGTCTACCGGCCGGAGGACGTCGAGCCGTACGGGTTCGTCTACGTGGGCGTCGGCCGGGGTAGACCGCCCGTCGGCGGACGATAGGGAGGTACGATGGGTGCCGACAACCGGGGCGCGGGCTCGGGGCCGCGGGGGCTCCCCAGCGGCGTCAGGGCGAAGCGGCTCATCCACGGCGTGGAGCACAAGGCGCTCCGGCCGATCCCGGACGAGCGCGGGTACCTCATGGAGATGCTGAGGGCGGACGACGCGATCTTCAGGAAGTTCGGGCAGGTGTACCTGTCGGTCGTCTATCCGGGCGTCGTGAAGGGGTGGCACTACCACAAGGTGCAGACCGACTACTTCGTCATCGTGAAGGGCATGGTGAAGGTCGTGCTGTACGACGACCGTCCCGACTCGCCCACGCGCGGCGAGGTCAACGAGTTCTTCATGGGCGAGACGAACCCGCTCCTCATCACGATCCCGCCCGGCGTGCTGCACGGGATGAAGGCCGTGGGCGCGGAGCCCGGGTTCCTCGTGAACTGCCCGACGGAGCCGTACGACTACGGCTCGCCGGACGAGTACCGGGTGGACCCGCACGACCCGAGCGTGCCGTACGACTGGACGGCGAAGGACGGCTAGGAACGGCGGACCGCGGCGAAGCGGATCCGCGCGGCGAACGACCTTGACCGCGGCGAGACGCGTCCACCATACTCGGTCGCCCCGAGGGGCGCCCGTGCGCGAGGGAGGCAAGACCCTGAACCTGCGCGAGATGCACGTGATCGCAGTCGCGGTCCTCACGATCGCGCTTGCCGCGTCGGCAGGACACGGCGTGGACGGCAGCAGGGATGCCGCGGCTCTCGGCCTGGCTGCCGCGCAGGGCGCGAGCGCCGCAGGCATCTCGCCCGCAGCCTCGGCGGCCTCTCCGCTGAAGGAGCCGCCGGCGCTCCGCGGACCGGTCGATCCCGACACCTACATCGTCGGGCCGGGCGACGGTATCTCCATCGCGCTCTGGGGACGAACCGTCCTGAGTTGGCGCGAGACGATCACCCCGGAGGGAGATCTGATCCTCTCGGGGGTCGCTCCCATTCCCGCGGCGGGACGGACGCTCGCGGCGCTCAAGGCCGACGTCGAGGCTCGTCTGGGGAAGCTCTACCACGGCATGGACGTGAGCGTGTCGCTTGTCGGGCTCAGGACCATGTGGGTCAACGTCCTCGGGGCCGTTGCGGCGCCGGGGGAGTACTCCGCAACGGCCCTCGATCTCACGAGCGAGCTTGTTGGGAAGGCCGGCGGCCTGCTGAGCGGCGGGAGCGACCGCAACATCGTCATCACCCGTCGGGACGGTTCCACCGCACGAGCCGACCTCGCGAGATACAGGAACACCGGTGACATCAAGTCAAACCCGCCGGTCCTGGACGGCGATGTCATCTTCGTGCCCTTCGCCACCCTGTTCGTTCACGCCTATGGGGGCGTTGCCCGACCGGGGCGGTACGAGCTGACCGACGGAGAGACCGTCGGGTCGCTCATCGCCCTGGCAGGAGGCTTCGTCCGAGGCGCGGTGACTGAGACCGTCGAGCTCAGGACGTTCAGGGACGACGTGAAGACGGGTGCCCGCGTCGTGGACCTCACAGGCTCGGACGGCGCCGCGGTCCCGCTCGTGGACGGCGATCAGGTCTACGTGCAGCAGCGGAGCGAGTGGCGGGTCGTTCGTTTCGTCTCCGCGGAGGGCGAACTCGTCCACCCCGGCGTGTATGGCATCAACGAGGGGATCGACCGCCTGTCCGACGTTCTTGCCCGGGCCGGCGGGCCGACGGCGGCGGCATCCCTGCGCAACGCGAGACTCGTGCGCCGTCAGGGGGCGGCGGACATGGACGCCGAGCTCGAGCGGCTCAAGACGATGACCGCCGGCGACATGACGGAGACCGAGTACGCCTACTTCAAGGCGAAGTCGACCGAGCTCGAGGGAACGGTCGTGGCCGACTTCGAGGGCCTGCTCGTCGCCGGCGCGTCCAACGACCCCCTCCTGAGGGACGGCGATCGGATCCTCGTGCCGAGAGCGATCACGACCGTGACCGTGAGCGGGCGCGTCACGCGCCCCGGGCACGTTGCCTTCGCGCCGGGGAAGGACGCTCGGTACTACGTGGCACGGGCGGGCGGGTTCGCGTCCCAGGCGAAGAGGACCGGAACTCGCGTCGTGCGGGCGGCCACGGGGCAGCGTCTGACCGCGCGGGAAGCCGGCCCGATCCTGCCCGGCGACGAGGTCTGGGTCCCCGAGCGGCCGGAGTCCGACTGGTGGAGGACCGCGAGGGACATCGCGTCCTTCGCCGGCTCGCTGGCGACCGCGTACCTTCTCATCAACCAGGCCACGAAGTAGCAGGTCACTGCCGCGTGCCCGAGCGTGGAGGAAGGCAGGAAGCGTGACCTCGAAGCCGATGCTCGATGTGCTCCTCGAGTGGAAGACCCTCATCTACCGACTGGTCCTGGCGGCGGTGGTCGTCTCGGTGGCGGTGAGCCTCGTCCTTCCCACGTGGTATGCTGCGAGCTCGACGATCCTCCCGCCGCAGGAGTCCGAGGCACGGTCAAGCCTCGTACAGATCACGTCGCGCCTGGGCATTGACCTCGCCGGAATGGGACTGGCGTCGGACACGCCGTCGCTCGATGTCACGATCGGCATCCTGAAGAGCAGGCGACTGCGCGAGCAGCTGGTCGACCGATTCGACCTCGCGCGAGTGTACCGCTCGCGGACGAGGGAGCACGCGATCCGCCGGCTTGCGCAGCACGTGAAGGTGGACAGCACCCCGGAGGGCCTCATCGAGGTCCGGGTAGAGGATCGCAGCAAGGACCGCGCGGCCGAGATGGCGAACGCGCTCGTGGATCTTCTGGACGCCTACAACAGGACGACGAGCATCGAACAGGCCCGCCTGACGACGGAGTTCATCAGCCGGTGCCGCGACGAGAATGACGCGCTCCTCAGGGAAACGACTGCGGCGCTCCAGTCGTTTCAGGAACGCCATGGCGTGATCGAGCTGACCGAGCAGACTCGCGTGAGCGTGGAGGCCGCGGCAACGCTGGAGGCCGAGCGCGTGAGGCTCGAGGTTGAGCGCGGCATCCTCGGCGACTATGCGGCGCCGGCCCACGTTCGCATGGTGGAGCTTGAGACGCGGATCGGCGAGCTCGACGCGAAGATCGGGAGCCTGGCTGGTGCGACACCGCAGTCCGGCGACGAAGCATCTGGTGCCGTCTTCCTTCCCCTCTCTCAGATCCCGAAGCTCGGCGTCGAGTACGCGAGGCTCACGAGAGACGTGCTGGTCAAGGAGAAGGTCCACGAGTACCTGACGGCGCAGTACGAGGAGTCCCGCATCCAGGAGGCGAAGGACCTCCGCACGATCCAGGTCGTCGACAGGGCGGTGCCTCCGATCAGGAAGTCGCGGCCCCGCAGAAGTCTCATCGTTGCGCTCACCGTGATCCTGGCCGCGATCGCAGGGGCCGGGATCGCGTTCGCCTGCGACGTCATCCTCCGCTCGGAGGACGAGTGGAAGGCGCGAAGCGCGGGCGCTGCGCCCGAGCTGGCAGCGCTCTTCCGAGCGGCCCGCCGACTGGCCCACATGCGCGGCGGGCGCTAGCCCTTGTCGCCGCACACGGGAACGCCGATGAAGCGCATCGTGGCACGGGGATTCCTGTGGGTCGTGAGCACCATGGCCCTGGCAAGGGCCGCCCGCTACCTCTCGTTCCTCCTTCTCGGCGGCATGCTTGCCCCCGAGGAATTCGGGCAGTTCGCGGCCATCTTCGTGGTTGTCAACGGGTTCACCCTCTTCCAGGGGTTCGGCCTCGGTCAGGCGCTCCTTCTCCGGCGTGAGCGCGTCGACGAGGCGAGCGACACGATCTTCATCCTGTCGCTCGCGCTCGGCGTGCTCTTCCTGGCGTTGGCCTGGGTCTCCGCGCCGCTCCTCCGCGTCGTGTTTGGTCAGACGGACCTCGCGGGGCCGTATCGCCTGTGTTCGCTCGTCGTTCTCTTTCGCGCGCTTCAGACGGTTCCCTCGAGGCGCTTCGAGAAGGACCTCGCCTTCTCGAAGCAGTTGGCGCCCGGACTGGCCGGATCGGCCGTCTACGCCGCCACGGCGCTCGTGCTCGCCACTCGGGGCGCCGGCGTGTGGGCTCTCGCCGGGGCGGAAGCCGCCGCCGCCGCCGGGGAGATGATCGCGTACTGGATCCAGTCACCGTGGCGGCCGCGCTTCCGCTTCGATCGGTCACTGGCGTGGGCGGACCTGAGCGTGGGTTGGGTGGTGCTCGGGGGGACCTTGCTCGTCTTCCTCTACCAGGGTGTCGATCGGGTGGCCATCGGGAAGATCCTCAGCACACGGGAGCTTGGCACCTACGCGTTCGCGTTCACGCTCGCCAGCGTGCCGGCAAGCTATGCCGTCCGTGCGCTGAACACGGTGCTCCTGCCGTCGTATGCGTCGGGGAAGGCGACGGCCGGAGACCGCACGGCGCTCTTCCTGCGGGCGACGTCGTACGCCTGCGCCCTGGGGTCTCTCTTCGTCATCGGCGTGGCCTCGCTCGGAGGCCGCTTCCTTGAGGCGGCGTACGGTGAGAAGTGGCTCGACGCGCGGGGCGCGCTGACGGTCCTGGCGTTTCTGGGCCTGTTTCACTCGTTCTCCTCGCTCTCGGAGGATCTCGTCGTGGGCATCGGGCGCCCGGCCGTCTTCCGCAGGATCTCGGCGCTTCGCTTCGCGCTCGCGGCTGCCGGCGTGTGGGCGGCGGCGCGGTGGGCGGGGATCCTGGGGGTGGCACTCGTCATGGCGCTCGCCATGCTCGCGTCGAGCATCGCGGGATGGGCGGCGGCGCTCCGCCTCCTCGGCGCTCCCGCGCGGGAACTCGGTCGCGCGGTGGCGCGCCCCCTCGTTGCGGCTGCGGCGGTGGCGCCGCTGGCGGCCGGCGCGGCCCGAGGTCTCCCGCCGGACGTCGGTGTCGGCGCCGTTGTCGCGCTCGGGGTCCTCCTCGCGGCCGTCTACGCCGCCGTGTGGCTCGGCATCGATGGGGTCGCGCGGACGGAGTGCGCGAAGTGGCTGGCGCCGGCCAACCTCGCTCGGGGTCCGCGCGGGGACGGAGGGGAGCGGTGATCGAGCGGGGCGTCGCACGGCGGGCCCTCGGATGCCCATGGGCCGTGTTCGCGGTCGCCATCGCGGCGATCGCGCTCGGCGTCGCGTTCGCGCCGTTCGCCGTGTCGCTCGTCGTGGGAGGCGCGGCGGTCGCGGGGTTCCTCGTCTGGCGCTTCGGGGCGATTCGCGGCATGTGGTACCTCGTTCTGCTCACGCTGCCGCTCAAGGAGCCTCTGTCGTTCAGTATCGCGGGCACGGTGTCGGCGTACCCGATCGACTTCCTGGCGATCATCCTCCTCGCGGCCGTGATCCGACGGGATGGGATCGCGCGGCCTCTCAGAGAGAGCGCGTCGCTTCGGGTCATCGGCGCCATCATGCTGCTCTCCCTCGTAGGTCTCTACACCGCCTCCAACGTGTTCTGGGGCGTGGCCTCCGTCTACCGCATCGTCATGCAGCTCGTGGTCTTCGCCCTCGCGGCGTCGATCATCAGGACCCCCGAGGATGCTCTGCGCGCGCTCGCCGCCGTCGCGGCGAGTCTCGTGGTGCCGGCGCTCTACGGCTTCTACCAGGCTTCCCTTCCGTACGGGGCGCCCGTGCCGGCCTGGGGATACCGGGCCACGGCGTACGACCTGCGGGGAACGCCGTTCCTGCGCGTCTTCTCGACGATGGACCACCCGCTTCACTTCTCCCACTACATGTCCATCGCTCTCGGGCTCTCGCTGGGCCTCGCCGCCGGCGCGCGGAGCGCGGCGAGGCGAGGAGTTCTCCTCGCGCTCGCAGGGCTCGCCGTGGCCGCGAACCTCCTCACGTACTCCGCCAGCGGGGTCGTGGGCGTCCTGGCATCGTTCGTCGCCGCCGTGCTGGCGCTCCGCTCCCGGCGGCTGGTGGCAGCGCTTGTCGCTGCCGTGATCGCCCTTGCGGTGCTCGCACCCCCGCCGCTCGTGGCCAAGCTCGAGCGTATGCTCAAGGGGGACGCGGCCACGACGGCCGCTCGTCTGGTGACCTATGAGCAGTCGTTCATGATCATCCGCGACCACCCGCTTCTCGGGGTCGGTTGGGGGGGGATCCGGAGCGCCATGCAGGGGGAGTACCGGATCACGCGGGCTGACCCGGTCGCCTACACGGCGGAGAACTACTTCCTCCAGAGGGCCGTCGCGCTGGGGCTGGTCGGCCTTTCGCTCTACGTTGCGCTGCTTGTCCGGTTCATCCGCAACGTGCACGCCCTGAGAAACGACCGGTCGCGCTCGCCCGACCGTGCGCGTGTCGGAACAGCCCTGCTGATCGGCGCGGTGGTCTTCTTCGCGCAGGCGCAGCTCATACCCGCCGCCAACGTGAGCACGAACTCCGTGCTCTGGCTCTTCTATGCTGCGGCGGAGGCGCTTCGGCTGGCGCCCGGCGGTCCAGGAGCGGTGGAAGCGAGCACGGCCACGGCCGCGGGAGGAGGCGAAGCCGCATGAGCGCGACGGTCGGTGTCTCCGTCATCATCGTCAACTTCAACGGCGGTGGGAAGGTCGTTGAGACGCTGCGGGCCATCGTCCGCGAAGCGGACGGCCTGGACGCAGAGATCGTCGTCGTGGACAACGCGTCCGGCGACGGGAGCCCCGACCGCATTGCCGAGGCGCTCCCCGGCGTTCGGCTCGTCCGGGGGCAGGAGAACCGCGGCTACGCCGCCGGAGTGAACCGCGGCCTCGAAGCGGCGCGTGGCGACGTGTACATCATCATGAACGCTGACGTGGCGCCCACGCCCGGTTCTCTCGAAGCGCTTGCGCGCGCCGTCCGTGCCGAACGCGGGTTCGGGCTTTTCGGAGGCGTGGCGCTCACGCGCTCCGGACGACCGGATCCGAACTCGTTCCGCGCGCTTCCGCGGCCCATTGACATCCTGCGAGAGGCCGTCTTCCTGCCCCCGCGTCGGGGCGTCCGGTCGCCTGTCGGCGCCGCGACGGCGGCCGGTGTGGTTGAGACCGAGGCCGTGTCCGGGAGCGTCATGGCGCTGCGGCGCGAGACCCTGACCGCGCTCGGGCCGATGGATGAGGGCTTCTTCCTCTACAGCGAGGACGTGGAGTGGTGTCGGCGCGCCAGACGGAAGGGCCTCCGCGTGGCGGTCGTCCCGGCGGCGACGTTCAGGCACGATGGAGGGGCGTCAACGTCCGGGGTCGAAGCGCAGGCCTTCACGGCGCGCGTTCTCTCCGACTTCCGGTACTTCTGCGACGGCGAGGGTGTGCCGGCGTCCCGCGTGAGGGCGCTCTGGCGCGCCCGCGCCGCGCTCCGCGCGTGGCTCTACGCGACCCTCGCCTTCCTGGGGCCGAGGGGGCGACGGCGCTCCTCCGCTCGGCGCGGGGCCATCTACCGGCTGCTCTCGCGAGCGCTGGGACGCTTCCGGTGGGACGCTCCGTGGGAAGGACAGCCGGGGCATCCGTCGAGACTCGTCGACCTTCCGGCCCAGCTGCCGCGGACGCCCGATGACCGCAGGCCCACGGTCCTCATGGTCACGCCGAACATGGAGTATGGCGGCTCGCAGAGGCTCATCGAGGCGCTCGTCCTGGGGCCGGCTCGCGAGTCGTACAGGTTCGAGATCCTCTGCCTCACGCACGTCGGGCCGATCGGCGAGCGTCTCAGGCGCCGCGGAGTCCCGGTCCATCTCGTCGGGATGTCCGGATGGCGGAGGCCCGGGGAGTGGATGGTGGCGGCGGATGTCGCCGCTCTTCTTGATGCCGATCTCGTTCACTCCCATCTCCTCCCGGGCGACGTCGCCGCGTTCCTGGGCTTCCGCGGACGGGCTCCCGTCGTCTCAACGAAGCATGGGGTGGACGAGGCCTTCCCGTGGTGGGGGCGGCTCGTCGAGTGGCTCGTGCTTCGGCGCGCCTGTGCAGTCCTGGCCGTCTCCGACGCCGTCGCGGAGGCGAAGTCCTACCTCGGGCGGTGCGGAGCGCTCCCCGAGGTCATCGAGAGCCCGCCGACCGTGCCGTTCGCGGACGCTCCGGTCGAGAGGCTCGTGCCAGGCAGGCCTGTGCGGCTTGCGATGGTCGCGCGGCTCCATCCGGTCAAGCGCGTGGACCTGTTCCTCGAGGCCGTCGCGGAGCTCGAACGGGTGAGGCCCGCCGCCTTCTCATGCAGCGTGATCGGGGAGGGCCGTGAGGGGGAGCGACTCCGCCGGCTCGCCGGGGACCTCGGCATCGCTCACATGGTCCGCTTTGCCGGTGCGGTCGATGACGTCGCCGCGGAGCTGGACCGGGCGGACATCGTCCTTCTCCTGTCGGACCACGAGGGTCTCGGACTCGCAGTGCTTGACGCACTGGCGCGGGGGAGCGTGCCGATCGTGCGGCGGGTGAGCGGGGCCGCCGAGGCGCTCCCTGCGTCGCTCGAGGACTGCTTCGTCGACAGCGCGGCGCCCGCGGACATCGCGCGCAAGATCCTCGAGGTGAGCGACGATCCGAGGCGCTTCCTGGCGCTTGTGGACATCGGGCGCGCTTGGCTCACGCGGCGCGCCGACTACGGCTCCGCCATGGCGACCGTGTATGGGACACACCTCCGGGCCGCGGGACAGGCTGCCAAGACGCGGGTCCTGTACGTCATCACGCGACTCATCGTGGGGGGCGCCCAGGAGCACACCATCGCGTCGGTGGCGCGGGTTGACCCCACGCGATTCGAGTCGCACCTCTGGATCGGTCCCCAGACAGGGCCCGAGGGATCACTGCGCGCCGACGCGAGGTCTCGCGGCATCGTCGTGCGCGTGTTCCCGAGGCTCGTGCGCGAGGTGAGTCCCTGGGACGACGTGCGCGTCACGGCCGAGCTCCTCGTCCAGATGAGGCGCGGGGCGTTCGACATCGTCCACACGAACAGCTCGAAGGCAGGCATCGTGGGCCGCGTGGCGGCGCGGTTGGCCGGCGTCCCGCACATCGTGCACACGGTGCATGGATGGGGGTTCCACGATCGGATGCGACCGGCCGTGCGGCGGCTGTATGTCCTTCTGGAGCGTTTCATGCAGCCATGGACGAGGCCGCTCGTGGCCGTGTCGAACCGGACGATCCGCATCGGGCTCGAGCACGGCATCGGACGGCCGGAGGCGTACCGCCTCGTCCGGAGCGGGATCCCGATGGACGCGTTCTCGCCGGACCGGGAGATCGGGCGTTCGGTGCGAGCGCGTCTCGGCGTGGGCGACGGAGAGCTTCTGGTCGGCTCGGTCGGCAGGCTCTCGCCGCAGAAGAACCCGCTCGACTTCGTGCGCGTTGCGGAGGGCCTTCTCAAGCGCCACGCGAACGCGCGCTTCCTCTATGTCGGTGACGGCCCGCTACGCGCCGAGGTCGAGAGGGCGGTGGCGGACGCCGGGATCAAGGACCGTGTGCTCCTTCCCGGGATTCGCGGCGACGTGCCGGATCTCCTGCGCGCCATGGACGTTCTTGTCATGACGTCCCTGTGGGAGGGACTGCCGCGGGTCATCCCGCAGGCCCTCGCGACCGGGGTTCCCGTTGTCTCGTACGACATCTCCGGGATCGACGAGTGCGTCCACGACGGGCTGAACGGCTATCTTGTCCCCGAGGGGGCCGTGGACGTCATGGTCGACAGGCTGGCGCTCCTCGCCCGGGACACCGCCCTTCGTGCTGAGATGGTAAGGAGAGCGCGCGAGGACCTTGATCCGTCGTTCACGGAGGATGCGATGATCCGTGAGCTGGAGGGTGTCTACGAAGAACTCACGGGGGACCGCGACGAGCACCGCGCCCAAGGTCGTGAGGCGATGGGAGGCATCGAACCGAAGGACAGGTCATCACCGTGAGCCACGACGCGGGAGAGCACCTCGGGGAGATCAGCGCCTGTGGCGTGTTCGATCGGAAGGGACTCGGGTTTCTCGAGCGCAGTGTCAAGCGCGCTGACAGGCACGGCTGCGCGTGGCACCACATCGTGGCGCTCTTCCAGTTCGCGGGGTCGTATGACCACTCGCGACACCTGCGACAGGGCGTCGCGCCAGGTGTGAAGGGGCCGTAGCAGGCCGAGCCCGGCGGTCGGTGCGAGGCGGGCGCGAAGAGAGGCACGGGCCTTGCACCGAACGGCGCTCACGGGTCATGGGGGCGACGGAAAACCGGTTGCTTCGGCGCGGCGGGCCCGCGTATACTCGGACCGCTGTCGCTCCCCGGTCTCCGGCCTCCGTCGGCCAGGCCGGGGGCGTCGGATCTCATCGACCCCCGTGGAGGTGCTCGGGTGAAGGCGCTCGTGACCGGCGGCGCCGGGTTCATCGGTTCCCATCTCGTCGAGACTCTCCTCGAGAGGAACGACGAGGTGTGGGTCATCGACGACCTCTCCACGGGGCGGTACGAGAACATCGCACACCTGGAGAGCCACCCGAGGTTCCACTACACGATCGACACGATCCTCGACGAACGCGTCGTCCGCGAGTTCACCTCGAAGGTGGACACGGTCTTTCACCTGGCCGCCGCCGTGGGCGTGGCCTACATCATCGAGAACCCGCTCAAGTCGCTCGAGACGAACATCCGCGGCACGGAGATCGTCCTCAAGCACGCGAACGAGAGCAAGCGCACCACCGTCGTCTTCTCCACGTCGGAGATCTACGGGAAGGCGAACTCGCAGCCCTGCAAGGAGAACGACGACAGGATCCTCGGCGCGACGACCATCTCGCGCTGGAGCTACTCCGACTCCAAGGCGGTGGACGAGTTCCTCGCGCTTGCGTACCACCGGGAGAAGCAGCTGCCCGTCGTGATCGTGCGCTGCTTCAACACGTGCGGCCCTAGGCAGACGGGGCAGTACGGGATGGTCATCCCGAGATTCGTGAAGCAGGCGCTGCTGGGCCACCCGCTCACCATCTACGGCGACGGCAAGCAGTCGCGGTGCTTCTGCGACGTGTCGGACGTCGTGCGCGGCGTGCTGGGGCTCGTCGAGACGCCTGCGGCGAACGGCAACGTCTTCAACATCGGGAGCGACGAGGAGGTCACGATCGAGGAACTCGCGACGAAGGTCAAGCGGATGACCGGAAGCGCGTCCCCGATCGAGTACATCCCCTACGAGAAGGCGTACGAGCAGGGCTTCGAGGACATGCGGCGGCGTGTCCCCGATCTCGCGAAGATCCGCGCGGCGATCGGCTACGAGCCGCGGGTCTCGCTCGACGGACTCCTCGAGCGCGTGATCGAGCACTTCAAGAGCTGAGCGCGCCGCGGCAGCGCCGCGGGGCCGCCGGCTGGAGGGTGGGCCCGGAGAAAGAAGTTGACAGCTGTGTGTGTCCTGACAATACTGCCGTTCGACATCTGACACGTAGGTCAGGGAGCTGTCATGGTCTTCCTCTGCGCCTTCGGGCTGTCCATGCTCGCCGTCATCGCGCTCACCCCGGCGGTCAGGAGCCTGGCGACCCGCCTCCGCTTTCTCGACTACCCGAACAGACAGAAGGTGCACGCGACCCCCACGCCGCTCATGGGCGGCGTCGCGGTGGCGCTTGCGAGCCTGGCCTCCGCCTCGGCCGCGCTGGCCCTCATCCGGTGCCCGTACAGCGCGAGGATCGTCGGGTTCATGTCCGGCGGCCTCATGGTCATCGTGCTCGGGCTGGCCGACGACGCCAACGGCATGCGGCCGGCCACGAAGCTGGCCGGGCAGTCCGCGGCCGCCCTCGTGATGCTGCTGTCGGGCGGGGTCGACGGCATCCCGCTGCCGCTTCCCCTGGCCTACGGGCTCGCGCTCTTCTGGATGGTCGGGCTCATGAACGCCTTCAACTTCCTCGACAACATGGACGGCATCACGTCGGGGCTCGCCGCGATCGCCACGTTCGGCATCTTCACGCTGGCGCTCGGCAACGGCCACGTGCCCACGGCCATCGCGGCCATCTCCGTGGCCGGAGGGGCGCTCGGCTTCCTGCGGTACAACTCGTCGCCGGCCTCGATCTTCCTCGGCGACGCCGGCAGCCTCTTCCTCGGGTACGTCGTCGGCGGGCTGTCCCTGCGCGCCGTGGCGAACGCGGGGACGGGCGCGTCGTCCCTTCTCGTGCCGGTCCTCATGCTCGGCTACCCGATCTTCGACGCGACGCTCGTGACCGTGTCCCGCCTCATGGACGGGCGGAGGCTCTCCGAGGGCGGGCGCGACCACAGCTCGCACCGCCTCGCGCGCCTGGGACTGAGCTCGCGCCAGACGGCCCTGGCCATCTACATCATGTCGCTGTCGCTCACCGCGACGGCCGTCGTCGTGTCCCGCTTCATGGGTCGGAGCCCCGTGGTCCTGCCCCTGGCGACCATCGCGGCCGCGGGGGGCATGGCGTTCCTAGGCCTCAGGCTCTTCCGCGTTCCGGTGACCGCGGGCATGGTGCAGTCCGCCCCGGGCGCGCGCCGCGTCGCGATCCGGATCCCGGACCGTGACGACCTCGCGATCCTCGTGCCCCGGGACCGGGTCTATACCGGCGGGCGGCGCTCTCGGCGTCCCAGCGAGACCGTCGAAGTGCGCTGAACGCGCCGTCGCGCGAGTCGCGACGCGCAGGGGATGCGCCCGTGCTCGATCTCAGGTTCATCCGTGCGAACCCCGACGTCGTCCGCGCGGCGATCCGCGACAAGGGGGAGAAGGCCGACCTCGACCGTCTGCTCGAGCTGGACGCCGAGCTCCGCGGGCTTCTCGTCGCGGCCGACGATCTCAAGCGCGAGCGCAACGAGGCGAGCGAGCGGGTGGCGGCGCTCAAGCGCGAGGGCGGCGACGCTTCGGAGATCGTCGAGAGGATGCGGGGCGTCTCTGCGCGCATCAAGGAGCACGACGAGCGCATCGCCGCGGCGCGCGAGCAGGTGCGCGCGCTCGAGCTCACCATCCCGAACGTCCCGCACGCGAGCGTCCCCGTCGGCGCCACCGAGGACGAGAACGTCACGGTCCGGTCGTGGGGGGACCCGCACCCGCTCGCCGCGAAGCCCGTGCCGCACTGGGAGATCGGCGAGGCCCTGGGCATTCTCGACTTCCGGAGCGCCTCGAAGATCGCGGGGTCGGGCTTCGTGACCTTCGTCGGAGTGGGCGCCCTGCTCGAGCGTGCGCTCATACGGTTCATGCTCGACGTCCACACGACCGAGCACGGGTACACGGAGATCTCGCCGCCGTTCGTCGCCAACCGCGACTCGATGGTCGGCACGGGCCAGCTGCCGAAGCTCGAGAGCGACATGTACCGCTGCGAGGGCGACGAGCTCTTCCTCATCCCGACCGCGGAGGTGCCGCTCACGAACATCCATCGCGACGAGATCCTGCCCGGCGAGCGGCTTCCCGTCCGCTACACGGCCTACACGCCGTGCTTCCGCCGCGAGGCGGGCTCGTACGGCAAGGACACACGCGGGCTCGTGCGCGTGCACCAGTTCGACAAGGTCGAGATGGTCAAGCTCGTGGAGCCGGAGACCTCGTACGACGAGCTCGAGTCGCTCACGGCGTGCGCCGAGTCCATTCTCCAGCGCCTCGACCTTCCGTACCGCGTGAAGGCGCTGTGCACGGGCGACCTCTCGTTCTCCGCCGCGAAGTGCTACGACCTCGACGTGTGGGCGCCGGGCTGCGGCCGCTGGCTCGAGGTCTCCTCGTGCAGCAACTTCGAGGACTTCCAGGCCCGGCGCGCGGGGATCCAGTACCGCCCGGCGGGCGGCGGCAAGGCGCGCTTCGTGCACACGCTGAACGGCTCCGGCGTCGCGCTGCCCCGCACGGTGATCGCCGTGATCGAGAACTACCAGACCGACCGCGGCACGATCGTCGTCCCCGACGCGCTGCGCCCGTACGTGAGCGGCCTCTCCGAGATCGCGTAGCCTCCCGCGCCCCGTCGCGGGCCGCCCGCTTTCGCGCGGCCCGCTCCTGTGGTATGCTGTGACCCGAACGGCCGTGTTCCGCGTCCGGAGGCAGCGATGCGACAGGGCGGGCAGTGGCGGCTCGACGCCGACGAGCTGGCGCTCCAGCGATCGAGGGCCTACATCTTCGTCGGCATCCTCGTCATCGCCGTCGCCATCTTCCTCTACACCAACAGCCTCATCCGCCGCCTCGAGGTCCAGGCCGAGACGCTCTCGAGCTCGATCGCGAGCCTGTGCGCGAGCGCGACCTACGCGGCGAGCGAGGACGAGGAGCTCCGGCTCGTCTTCGGCAAGCTCATCGAGACCATCAACTTCCCCATCGTGATCACCGACGTCCGCGGCGTGCCCATCACCTGGAAGAACCTGCCGGTGGGCTTCGATCCCTACGACGTGACGCACGAGGAGTACCTGCGCGCCCACCCGGCGACCCCCGACTCCACGAGGCTCGGGCAGGTCATGGCGCTCGCGCGCGACATCGACAGGATCAACGAGCCCATTCCGATGACCCATCACCCTAACCAGCCTGCCCTCGGATATGTGCACTACGGCGAGTCCAGCATGATCCGCGAGATGCGCTACGTGCCGGCGCTCGAGCTCGCCGCGTTCGGCATCGTCGTGCTCCTGGGGTTCCTCGGGTTCAGGAACGCGAAGCTCGCGGAGCTGCGGTCCATCTGGATCGGGATGGCGCGCGAGACGGCGCACCAGCTTGGGACCCCCATCTCGTCGCTCATGGGCTGGGTGGAGCTCATCCGGGAGTCCACGCGCGCGGACAGCGACCCGGACGCGCTCGTCCGCATGACCGACGAGATGCAGCGCGACCTCGAGCGCCTCGAGAAGATCTCGCTGCGCTTCAACCAGATCGGCTCGACGCCGCGGACCAGGCGGCAGGACGTCGTCGGGGTGCTCCGCGAGGCGCTCGACTACCTCCGACGGCGGCTGCACGGTCTCGGCAGGAGCATCACCATCGAGGAGAACTACGAGAACGTGCCGCTCGTGGACATCAACCGCGAGCTCATGGAGTGGGTCATCGAGAACCTCGTGAAGAACGCCGCCGAGGCGCTCGGCGAGGACGGCGGTCGCATCGAGATCTCCGCGCGGCACGTGCCCAGGGACGGCGTGGTCGAGGTCGTCATCAAGGACAGCGGCCGCGGCCTGCCGCCGGGCGACCGTCGCCGGGTGTTCGCGCCCGGCTACTCCACGAAGCGCAAGGGCTGGGGGCTCGGGCTTGCGCTCTCGCGGAGGATCGTCGAGGAGTACCACAAGGGGCGTCTCTACGTGGCGTGGACCGAGCCCGGGAAGGGCACGGCCTTCGTCATCTCGCTTCCTGCGACCTAGAAGGGCGCGGCGCCTCCCATGCCGCATCCGGGGTCAGGGTGGAGGAGTGGATGAACGGTTCCAGGAAGGTCCTCTGGGTCGACGACGAGATCGACCTGCTTCGGCCGCACATGATATTCCTCGAGCAGAAGGGCTACGACGTCACGCCCGCGCCGGGCGGCGGCGAGGCCATCGAGCTTCTGAAGAAGGTCCGCTACGACATCGTGCTGCTCGACGAGATGATGGTCGGCATGGACGGACTCACGACCCTGGGCGAGATCAAGGCCATCGACCCGGCCGTTCCCGTCGTGATGGTCACGAAGAGCGAGGAAGAGGAGCTGATGAACGACGCGCTCGGCCGGCGCATCGACGACTTCCTCATCAAGCCCGTGAAGCCCTCGCAGGTGTTCCTCGCCATCAAGCGGCTCCTCGACGGCCAGCGCATCCTCCAGGACCAGCTGGCCCAGCGGTACGCTCAGGACTCGTCCGAGCTGCGCGGCAGCATCATGGACCCGCT
Source organism: Candidatus Effluviviaceae Genus I sp. (assembly GCA_016867725.1). Lineage (NCBI taxonomy): Bacteria > Candidatus Effluviviacota > Candidatus Effluviviaceae > Candidatus Effluviviaceae Genus I sp. Next base: position 131,094 of record VGIX01000001.1, on the reverse strand, counting down.
CGGCTGGCGGGACTGGATCCAGTTGTACACGCGCCTCGTGTCGTGGGACCTCGAGCTCGACCGGTTCCGCGACCCGGGGCTCCGGCAGGCGCACGACGATCTCGAGCACAGCGCCAACGCCGAGTTCTCGCGCTACGTGGTCGCCAACTACGAAGGGTGGGTCAACGACGCGAAGGACCGGCCGCCGCTCTCGGTGGACGTCGTGCGGACGTTCGTGGCGCCCAGGCTCAAGGCCAGGGAGAAGGTCTACTTCGTCGTGCTCGACTGCATGCGCCTGGACCACTGGCTGAGCATCGCGACGAGTCTCGAGTCGTTCTTCGACATCACGAACCACTACTACTACTCGATCCTCCCGACCGCGACGCCGTTCTCGCGGAACGCGCTCTTCAGCGGGCTCTATCCCTCGCAGCTCGGCGAGAAGTACCCGGACCTCTGGGCCACGCCCGCGCGCGACGAGTTCAGCAAGAACCGCTACGAGCGTCAGCTCATGGACGCGCAGCTCGATCGGCTCGGCGTCCGCCTGACGCCGGAGCCGAAGTACGTGAAGATCTACGAGAAGGACGAGGCGGACAACGTCCGGCGGCAGATGTCCTCGATGCGCGGGCTCTCGCTCGTGTCGCTCGTGTACAACTTCGTCGACATCCTCTCGCACTCGCGGTCCGAGTCGGAGATCCTCCAGGAGATCGCGCCCGACGAGGCGGCGTTCCGCTCGCTCGTGCGGTCGTGGTTCAACCACTCGGCCCTCTATCACATCCTCATCGAGATGGCCAGGCACAAGGCGGCCGTCGTCCTCACGACGGACCACGGCGTGACGCTCGGCAGGCGCGCGGCGCTCGTGCGCGGGAACCGAGAGACCTCGACGAACCTCCGCTACAAGTTCGGGAGCAACCTGGGGTGCAACGAGAAGGAGACGTTCCTCATCACGAACCCGGCCCGCTTCAAGCTGCCGAGCGACGGGGCGAGCAAGCAGTACGCGATCGCGAAGGAGGACTACTACTTCGTGTACCCGACCGATTTCCACCGCTACGAGCGCCAGTACAAGGGAAGCTTCCAGCACGGCGGGATCTCGCTCGAGGAGATGGTCCTTCCCTGCGCGGTCATGCTTCCGAAGGCCTGACGATGACGCGCCGCGCCGGCCCTCACGCGATCGTCACGCGGTCGCCCGACGAGACGCGGGAGCTCGGCCGCGCGCTCGGCCGCGCCCTTCCGGCGGGCGGCTTCGTGGGGCTCCTCGGGGAGCTGGGAAGCGGCAAGACCGTCCTCGCGCAGGGCATCGCGCTGGGGCTCGGTTGCTCCGGGGTCGTGTCGAGCCCGAGCTTCGTCATCGTCAACGAGTACGCGGGCCGCGTGCCCGTCATCCACGTTGACCTGTACCGCCTGTCGGACGCCGGGCCGCTCCACGAGCTCGGGTATCGCGAGCTCTTCTACGGCGAAGGCGTGGCGCTCGTCGAGTGGGCGGACCGCGTCCCCGAGCTCCTGCCGAAGGACCGGCTGGACGTCTCGCTCGAGCTCGTGGACGCGGAGGTCCGCCGCGTGACCCTCACGGCGACGGGGCCGGCCCACGCGCCGGCGGTCGAGGCGGCTGACCGCTGGGCGAGCGGACGGGGGAGGGAGTAGGGCGATGCGCGTGCTCACGATCGAGACCTCAACACCCGTCGAGGACGTCGCCGTCGTCGAGGGCGGCGAGGTCCTGGCCGCGCGACGGCTCGCCGCCGGCCGCGGCCGCGCCGAGGAGCTCATCATCGCCATCGCCGAGACGCTTCGCGAGTCCGGGACGGACCTCAGGGCGCTCGACGCCATCGGCGTCTCGATCGGGCCGGGGCGCTTCACGGGCCTCAGGGTGGGTCTCGCGACGGCCAAGGGGCTCTCGGCGGTCTCCGGCGTGCCCGTGCGGCCGGTGCCGACGCTCGAGGCCCTCGCGCGGAGCGCCCGGGACGAGGGGGAGCTCGTGGGCGCGGCGCTCGACGCCAGGCGCGGCGAGGTCTACGGGGCGCTCTTCGTGCTGGGGCGGGCGCCCCGGCGCCTTCTCGATGACGCCGCCGAGCCGCCGGACGCCTTCGCCGCGCGCGTGGCCGGCGCGGCGGCCGGGAAGCCCGTGCTCCTCGTCGGCACCGGGGCCGTAGCGTACCGCGACGAGCTCATGCGGGCGCTCGGGGACGCGGCGCGCTTCCCGTCGGAGGAGCTGCAGAGGCCCTCGGCGCGCGCGATCGCGGCGATGGTCGAGGGCGCTTCGGCTGCTCCTCCGCCCGACCTCGACGCGCTCGAGCCCATCTACCTCCGGGGCGTGTGATGGACGCGCGCGCCGTGTCGGACCCCGTGACCGTGAGGCCGATGACCGCGGACGACCTCGACGCCGTCTGCGAGATCGAGCAGGCGGTCTTCGCGATGCCGTGGTCGAGGCAGTCGTTCGAGAACGAGGTCTCCGGGGACACGCGCTCCATGTCGTTCGTCGCCGAGGAGGGCGGTCGCGTCGAGGGGTACCTCGTCGCCTGGCACGTCGTCGACGAGCTCCACATCGGCAATCTCGCGGTCCGACCGGACAGACAGGGCGAGGGCCTCGGCGCCCGGCTCGTGGCGGCGGCGCTCGCCGCGGCGGCCGGGCGCGGCATCCGGCACGCGGCGCTCGAGGTGCGCGTGTCGAACGCCCGCGCCATCGCCGTCTACGAGCGGTGCGGGTTCCGCGGCGTCGCGATCCGCCGCGGGTACTACGAGGACAACGGCGAGCACGCGCTCGTCATGTTCCGCGAGTTCGGCGAGGCGGCCGACGGCCCGGGCGCGGAGGGCGTGGCATGACCTCGAGAGACCGGCTCGCGCGGTCCGTGGACTGGCTGGGGCGGGCCGGGTTCGGCGGCGCGACGCTCGGCATCGTGCTCGGCTCCGGGCTCTCGTCGTTCCTGGACGGTGTCGAGGTCATCGCCCGCGCGCGGTGCGCGGACGTGCCCGGCTTCCCCGTTCCCGGAGTCGGGGGGCACGACGGCGCCGTCGTCTCGTGCACGATCGCGTCGAAGCCGGCGCTCGTGATCTCCGGCCGCGTGCACCACTACGAGGGGCGTGGCCCCGACGAGGTCGTGTTCGCCGTGCGCGCGCTGCGCCGCCTCGGGGTCGTCGCGCTCGCTCTCACGAACGCCTCGGGCGGCGTGGACCCGGGCTTCTCGGTCGGGGACGTGATGCTCATCGTCGATCAGATATCGCTCCTCGGCGGGCGATGCCGCACGGCCGGCGCGCCGACGGGCCGCGCGCCCGCGTACTCGCCGCGCCTCGCGGCGCTCGCGCGGGACGTCGGCGCGGCGCGCGGCATCGCGCTTCGCGAGGGCGTGTACCTCGGGTCGCTCGGGCCGGCCTACGAGACGCCGGCGGAGATCTCGCTGGCCCGGAGGCTCGGGGCCTCCGCCGTCGGCATGTCGACGGTCTCCGAGGCGGCGGCCGCGGCGGGCGCCGGCATGGAGGTGCTCGGCCTCTCGCTCATCACGAACGTCCCGCTTCCCGGCCGCTTCACGAGCACGACGCACGGGGAGGTCCTCAGGGCCGGCCGCGCCGGATCGAGGAAGCTCCTTTCGCTCGTCGAGGGGGTCGCGGAGCGGCTATAATCGCCGAGGCGCCCGCGTGCGCGGCGATCCGACTCGTTCCCGGAGGGGCTATGGACCAGGTGCCGTGGCTCAAGCGAAGGAAGCCCGCCATCAAGGAAGCGCCCAGGCGCGAGGTGCCCGACGGCCTGTGGCGCAAGTGCGAGGGGTGCGGCGAGATCATCTACCACAAGGAGCTCGAGCGCGGCCTGTGGACCTGCGCCCGGTGCGGCTATCACTTCCAGATCGGCGCGGAGCAGTACCGCGACCTCCTGGTGGACGAGGGGAGCTTCGTTGAGCTTCTCTCGGGGATCGAGCCCACGGACCCGTTGGGCTTCGTCGACTCCAAGCGATACTCCGACCGGCTCGACGCGGCGAAGCGCAAGTCCGGGCTCAACGAGGCCGTGCACACCGGGAGCGGCAGGATCGACGGGCATCTCGCCATGCTCGCGCTCCTCGAGTTCGCGTTCCTCGGCGGGAGCATGGGCTCCGTGATGGGCGAGAAGATCGCGCGGCTCACGCGCATGGCCATCGAAGAGCGCGTGCCGCTCGTCACGGTCTCGAGCACGGGCGGAGCGCGGATGCAGGAGGGTATCTTCTCGCTCATGCAGATGGCGAAGACGAGCGCCATGCTCGCGAGGCTGCACGAGGAGGGGCTTCTGCACATCGCCATCCAGGCCCACCCGACCACCGGCGGAGTGACCGCGAGCTTCGCCTCGCTCGGCGACATCATCATCGCCGAGCCCGGCGCGCTCATCGGCTTCGCCGGCCCGAGGGTCATCCAGCAGACGATCAAGCAGGACCTGCCCGGCGGCTTCCAGCGGGCCGAGTTCATGCTCTCGCACGGCATGGTGGACATGGTCGTGCGCCGCAAGGACCTCAAGCGGACCGTATCGAGAGTGCTCGCCTTCTTCGCCGATGAGGGGCGCGACCGCGCGGAGGATGCGCTTGACCAAGCGCGACGGCAGGGCCTTTGACAGCTACCGCTCGTGCCTCGACTGGCTCTTCGCCCGCCACCGCTTCGTGATGAAGCCGGGCCTCGAGCGGGTCGAGAGGCTGCTCGAGGCGGCGGGTCGGCCGGACCGCGCGTTCCGCATCGTCCACGTCGCCGGGACGAACGGGAAGGGCTCCACCTCCACCATGATCGCCCGCGTGCTCACCGAGCACGGGCTGCGCACGGGCCTGTACACCTCGCCCCACGTCGTGGACTTCACCGAGCGCATCACGGTGGACGGCGCGCCGATACCGCCTCCGACCGTCCTCGAGATCGTCGAGCGGCTCAAGCCTGCCGCCGACGAGATCGAGGCGACCTTCTTCGAGATCGTGACCGCGGCGGCCGCCGTGCACTTCGCCGAGCGGGGCGCGGACCTGGTGGTCGCGGAGGTCGGTCTCGGCGGGCGGCTCGACGCGACGAACGCGCTCGATTCCGCCCTGTCGGTCATCACGAGGATCGCGCTGGACCACACCGACGTCCTCGGGGGCAGCCTCGCGTCGATCGCGGCGGAGAAGGCCGGCATCGTCCGCGACGGGGGCGTCGTCGTCTGCGGCGCGGAGGGCGACGCGCTGGACGTCATCCGCGGCGCGGCCGCGGCGAGGCGGGCGCGCCTCGTGGACATCGCGGCCGCGTCGCGCCTGGGCGAGGCGCGCGTCGGGGCGAACGGGAGCGTCTTCGACGTCGAGTGCCTGGGGACGCGGTACGAGTCGCTCCGCGTGTCGATGCTCGGGAGGCATCAGATCGCGAACGCGCGGGCCGCGCTCGTCGCCCTCCACGAGCTTGCCGGCCTCGGGGCCTTCCGCCTGTCCGAGGCCGCGCTGCGTCGCGGCCTGTCGGACGCCGGCGTCCTCGGGAGGCTGCAGATCCTCGAGCGACGGCCCACGGTCGTCGCCGACGTCGCGCACAATCCCGACGCGGCGGCCGCGCTCGCGGCGGCGGTCGACGAGGTGTTCGACTTCGACCGCCTCATCGTCGTGCTGGGGATCATGGCGGACAAGGACGCGCGGGGGTTCCTCGGCGCGCTCGCGGACATCACGGACAGCCTCGTGGCCATGCGCCCGTCCACGCCGCGCGCCGCGGCGCCCGAGGACGTCGCGGCGGCCGCCGGCGAACTCGGCATCCCGGCCCGCGTGGTCCCCTCGGCGGGGGCGGCGCTCAGGAGCGCGCTCGACGAGGCGCGGGAGGGCGACCTTGTCCTGGTCACGGGTTCGCACTACACTGTCGGCGACGTTCTCACGAGCCTGGGAGTCGGCCGGCCGGCGGAGGCGTGAGCCGGGTTCTGGAGGTTCCGATGGCCAAGGTGGTCATGAAGAAGGTCTCGAAGGTCTTCGACGGCAACGTCGTCGCCGTCAAGGACATGGACCTCGTGGTCGAGGACCGGGAGTTCGTCGTGCTCGTCGGACCGTCCGGGTGCGGGAAGTCCACGCTCCTCAGGATGGTCGCCGGCCTCGAGGAGGTGACCTCGGGCGAGATCCACATCGACGACCTTCTCGTGAACGACGTCCCGCCCAAGGACCGCGACATCGCGATGGTCTTCCAGAACTACGCGCTCTACCCGCACATGACCGTGTATGAGAACATGGCCTTCGGCCTCCGCCTCCGGAAGTACCCCAGGGCCGAGATCGACGCGCGCGTGCGCGAGGCGGCGGAGATCCTCGAGATCTCGGCGCTCCTCGACCGGAGGCCCAAGGCGCTCTCCGGCGGCCAGCGGCAGCGCGTGGCCGTGGGGCGGGCGATCGTCAGGAAGCCCAAGGTCTTCCTGTTCGACGAGCCGCTCTCGAACCTCGACGCCAAGCTCAGGGTGCAGACGAGGACGCAGATTATCAAGCTGCACGAGCGGCTCAAGGCGACCATCATCTACGTCACGCACGACCAGGTCGAGGCCATGACGATGGGGACGCGCATCGTCGTCATGAAGGACGGCGTCGCGCATCAGGTGGCCGCGCCGCTGACCGTCTACCAGCGCCCCGTGGACCAGTTCGTGGCGGGGTTCATCGGGAGCCCCGCGATGAACTTCATCGAGGGAGCGCTCGCGCGGCGCGACGGGCGGACCGTGTTCGTCGCCGGCGACTTCTCGGCGCCCGTGGCGGACGACCCGGGCGGCGTCCTGGCGTCGCACGGCGAGCGCGAGATCGTGCTCGGCATCAGGCCCGAGGACATCCATGAGCCGGCGGACGCGAGCCGGTTCCCGGCGTCGGCCAGGATCCGCGCCCACGTGGACGTCGTCGAGCCGATGGGCAACGAGATCTACCTCTACGTGACCATGGGCGAGAGGCCGCTCGTCGCGCGCGTCGACGTGCGCACCCCCCCGGCGCTCAACACGGACATCGACCTGCTCCTGGACATGTCGCGCGCGCACTTCTTCGACAAGGGTACCGGCAGATCGCTCCTGTTCGGCGCGGGGGAGTGAGCAGCCTTGCCGCACTGCCTGGGCATCGACATCGGCGGCACGAACGTGAAGGCGGCGCTCGTTTCCGACGAGGGGACAGTCGCCGCCTTCCTGCTCAGGGCATGGTCCGGCGGGGACCCCGCCGACGCCGTCGCGGCCGCGGCGGGCCTCGTCGAGGAGCTCGAGCGGCCCGGCGGGGAAGCGCGGCCGAACGCGTGCGGCGTCGGCTGCGCGGGCCTCGTGGACGGCGCGCGGGGCGTCGTCCGCCTGTCGCCGAACCTGCCGTCGTGGCGGGACGTCGAGCTCGCGCGTCTGCTGTCCGAGGCGCTGGGCGCGCGGACGCTCGTGGAGAACGACGCGAACGCCGCGGCGTACGCGGAGCACCGGGCCGGGGCGGCGCGCGGAGCCGGGAATGCCGCCGTGCTCACGATCGGGACCGGGGTCGGCGGCGGTCTCATCCTGGGCGGCCGGCTGTACCGCGGGTCGCACGGCTTCGCCGGCGAGGTGGGGCACGCGACGATCGACCTCGACGGGCCGGCGTGCGCGTGCGGGGGCACGGGGTGCCTCGAGCGGCTCGTGAGCGCGGACGCCATCGTGGCGCGGGCGGCGGAGCGCGCGCGCGGCGGGTCGTCGGCGCTGGCCGCCGCGGCGCGCGCCGGGGCGCTGACCGCGAAGGACGTCGGCCAGGCCGCGGCGGGCGGCGACGCCGCCGCCCTGGGCGTGATGGAGGAGACCGGGCGCCTCCTTGGCGTGGGGCTTGCGAACCTCGTCGAGATCCTGGACCTCGAGGTCATCGTCATCGGCGGCGGCGTCGCGTCGGCCGGGGAGAGCCTCCTTTCGCCCGCGCGGACGGAGATGGCGGCGCGCGTCGCCGGCCCTCCGTGGCGGCTCCCGAAGGTCGTGCCGGCTCTCCTCGGGGAGACGGCCGGCGTCGTGGGCGCCGCGCTGCTCGCCGCACACCACTTCCGGACGCCCGCCTGACGCGGGCCTCCGCGCCGACGGGTCTTCACTATGCCGTTTGCCATCACCTTCGTTCTTCGCGCGCTCGCCGTCGTCGCTCTGACGCAGGCGGAGCCGGGCGTGCCGGCGGCGGCCGACGCCGCGGACACCGCGGCGGCGCGGCCTGCGGCCGCGCCGGGGCCGCGCGCCCTCCCGCTGTGGCCGTCGGGGGACGGTCTCACGGTCCGCTCCGACGCGTTCGAGGCGAGCGAGGGGCCCGGGGGCAGGATCGCGCTCTTCGAGGGCAGCGTCGTGCTCGAGCGGGAGGGCGCGCGGCTCGTCGGCCGCCGCGGCGTCTACCGTGAGTCGCTGCGCGAGTTCCTGCTCTACGGCGGCGTGAGCGGCGAGGACGACGGCGCGGCGGTCGCGGCCGAGACGCTCCGCTACCACCGGGACTCGGACGTCGTCACCCTGTCGGGCAGAGCGTCCTACGCGGACACGTCGGCCACGGTCACGGCGCGGCGGATCCGGTTCTTCCGCGCCGAACGCGTGGCCGTCTGCGTCGGCGACGCCGTCGCCGTGGACGCCGACGGGTCGTCGGAGCTCTCCGCCGAGCGCATCGTGTACGACTTCGATCGCTCGGAGGTCAGAGCGTCGGGCGAGCCGGTGATCACGACGACCACGGACGAGGGCGAGCTCGACCTCACGGTGCGCGCCGACGTCATCGAGCTCTCGCGGGAGAGGAGCGAGCTCCGCGCGTTCGGCGCCGTGGCGATCGTGCGCGAGGACGTGAAGGCGGGCGCGCGGGCGGCAACGCTCTTCCTCGACGACGAGGTGACGTTCCTCGAGGGGGACCCCTTCGTCTCGAGGGAGCGGGACCAGCTCACCGGCGAGCGGATCTTCGTGGCCGCGCCGGACGGCACGCTCTCGAGGGTGAGGGTCACTGGGCGGGCCGCGGCGACGTACCGGATCGAGCCTGAGTCTCCCGAGGACGAACCCGAGTGGGGACGCGTGGCCGGCGACAGCCTCACGATGTTCTTCGAAGGCGGCGACCCGGTCCTCACCGTCGTCCGCGGCCGCGCGCAGAGCGAGCACTCCATCGGCTCGTCCGGGAAGCGCAACACCGTGGCGGCGCGCGAGCTCACCGTGGCCTTCGCCGACGGGAAGATCGAGCGGGCCGTCTTCAGGGGCAGCGCGGTCGGCTCCTACGTCTTCCCGCCGGAGGGCGGGCGCCAGGTCCCCCCTGCGCCCGTGCCCGGCGAGGACGCGTCCGGCGTCCCGCCCGCGACCCCGCCGGCCGAGCTCGAGACGGTGGACTACCGGGCCTCTGAGATCACCTACCACGTGCCGGACAACAGGATCGTGCTCGCCGACGGCGCGACCGTGGAGTACCAGGGCACCGTCCTGCGTGCCGAGGAGGTCGTTTTCGACCCCGACAGCGAGGTGCTGACCGCGTCCGGCAACCCCGACTTCACGGACGCGGGCGAGCGGCTCATCGGGAGCGGGCTGTGGTACGACCTCGGCGCCAAGACCGGGTCCATCGACGGGGGCGCGACGACGTTCGAGGACGGCCTCTGCTTCGGCGACCGCATCGAGCGGGACGCCGACGGGTCGCTCAGGGTGCGTGGCGGCTCGTACACGACGTGCTCCGCCAGCGAGCCGCACTACCACCTCACGTCCCGCAAGATGAAGATCCACCTCAACGACAAGGTCATCGCGCGCCCGGTGGTCCTGCACATCGGGCGCCTGCCGGTGCTCGCGCTGCCGTTCTACGTCTTCCCGATCCGCAAGGGTCGGCAGTCGGGGTTCCTCATCCCGCAGATCGAGTTCGGCGCTTCGGAGGAGCGGGGGAGGTTCATCCGCAACTTCGGCTACTACTGGGCGCCCAACGACTACTGGGACGCGATGGCATGGGCGGACTACTACGACCAGGCCCGCTGGATCGCACACCTCGAGGCGCGGTACGCCCTGCGGTACGTCCTGTCCGGCTCGGTCAGGACCTCGTTCATGCAGGAGACGCTCGCCGGGCGGCGGCGCTGGGACCTCACACTCGATCACAAGCAGGAGCTGGGGAGGAACTGGACCGCCGGCGCCTCGGGCGACTTCCGAAGCGACGCCTCGTACGCGACCGACGCCAACCAGTCCATCCAGGAGAGCCTGAACAGGAGCCTGCGCTCGCAGCTGTGGGTGCGGGGGCGGTGGAGCGGGCTCTCGACCGGCGTCACGCTGGACCGCCGCGAGGAGCTGGACCTCGGAACGGTGTCGGAGCTCCTTCCGAAGATCGACGTCTCGGGAAGCCAGAGGCCGCTCCTGAGCGTTCCCGAGGGGACGGGGGGCCTCCGCGGCCTGCTCGGGAAGGTGTCCTACAGCTGGGACGCCAGGGCGGTGAACGACAGGTCGCGCACCGACGGCGGGGCCACGTCCCGCCAGGCGGCCGGGCTCGGCCTGAGCCTCCGGGCGCCCGGGAAGCTCCTCGGGTGGCTCACGGTCTCGCCCCACGCTTCCGTCGCGCAGGCCTGGTACGACCGGGACAAGCTGGGCAACCGCTTCCCGTCGAGGCTCACGTACGGGGCGGGCGTGTCGGCCTCGACCGCGATCTACGGGACGTTCTTCCCGCGCGTCGGGCCTCTGGAGGGCGTCCGGCACATCATCGAGCCGTCGGCGACGTACTCGTGGACCCCGGAGTTCGCGCGGTACTTCGACGACGGCGTGGACCGGTTCTACAGCTTCGGCGGCTTCGGGAGCACGCCGCGCGCCCGAGAGGCCGTGAGCGTGTCGCTCGTCAACAAGCTCCAGCTCAAACTCAAGCGGGCGGGCGGCGAGGTCCGCAAGCTCGACAACTTCCTGCGCTTCTCGGTGTCCAGCGCCTACGACCTCCGCGCGGACGACGAGCCCTGGGCGGACATCGTGTCGCGCGCCGAGATGCGGCCCGGGGACGCCGTGTCGTTGAGCTGGGACGCGCGGCACGACCCGTACACGGGCAGGCTGGGCGGATCGAGCATCACGGCCTCCGTGAGTTTGCGCGGCGAGCGGAGCGACGCCGCGGCGGGCGATCTCGGCGGGCCGGCCGGGAGCGGAGACCCGCTCGACGAGCTCAGGAGGGCGGTCGCGTCGCGGTCGGTCGCCGACGCGCCGGCGCGGCGTCCGTGGGACGCCTCTCTTGCCTTCAGGTACTCGCGTGGAGCGGCCCCCGGCAACGAGACCTACTGGGCAGACGCGACGGTCGCGCTGTCCCCGACCGCGAAGTGGCGGGTCAACTGGACCGTCCATTACGACCTCAGGGAGCGCGAGGTGGCCAGCCAGGAGTACGTCATCCACCGCGATCTCCACTGCTGGGAGGCCCAGTTCGTCCGCCGCTACTACGCCGGGGAGTGGCAGTACTACTTCCGCATCAACATCAAGGCGCTTCCTGACGTGCAGCTCGAGACCGGGCGGAAGACCATCTACAGAAGGGTGAACTGACGGGCGGCGGCGGCCTGGAGCGCGGGACACGGGCCCCGGGCGGGGCTCACCGGACGCCGCCCGCAGGGCGTTCCGGAGGCGGTCGCGCTACCAGGCCCACGGGCTGGGGCCTTTCAGGATTATCCTATTGACAGGTTGCGGGGTGTGCTGTAGCGTGTCGCGCAAATCCGGGGCAGCAGGGAGCTTCTTGGCAGGAGGCCACAGCCTAGGAGGGGGTTCGGGATGAACAAGGCAGAGCTCATTGAGGCCGTTGTGAAGAGGTCCGGACTCACGAACAAGGCCGCGAAGGACATCGTCGACGCGATGTTCGATGCCGACAGCGGCATCATCGCGAAGGCCCTGAAGGGGCGCGACAGGGTGCAGCTCTCCGGCTTCGGCACCTTCAGCGCGCAGCACAGGCCGTCGCGCGACTGGCGGATCCCGGGCACGGACAAGACCAAGCACGTGGACGCGCACTACTATCCGAAGTTCAGCGCCGGCAAGTCGCTGAAGGACTACGTGAAGTAGCTCGATCGCGTCAGGGAGTACTTGACTCTGCGGGGGAGCAGGGAGTCCAAGGGCTCGCTGGTCCCCCGCAGTCTTTTTCGGCGGCGACTCCTCGTCGTCGCGCCTGGAGGCGGTTGTGCACAGGCTCTTGGCGAAGGTGCTGGATGCCCGCGCCGCGGGGAGGCCCGCGGCGGCCGGGGGCATCATGCGGCAGCCGTTCAGGCTGCGCGTGGAGGTCCTGGGCTCGGCCGTGCGGGCGGTCAAGGCCCCGGGCTCGGTGACCGGGAAGAGGGGGGAGATCCGCCGCGCGGCCGTCCTGCCGTGGGCGCCGAAGCGGGGGGACCTGCTCGTGCTCGACCCGACCGAGAGCCGGCGGTTCCTGGCTCCGGACGGCCCCGCGCCGAGGCGCCTTGCCGGCGCGGCGGCGCGCCTGTTCAGGGGGGACGTGGACTGCGACGGCTGGGAGGAGGACGTCTTCTCGAACGCCTTCGTCTCGGCGGCCGTGCAGCCGCACCGCGGAGCCCGGCTGGTCTCGCTCGTCGGGCGCGACGGCCGGGACAGGTTCGCCGCGCCGGTCGTCCACATCATGGCCGGGCAGTACCTGCTTCTCGGGGGCGCGGAGGAGTTCCTGCCGGAAGGGAGCATGCCCGGGGAGATCTGGAACGCGGCGTTCGACCGCGAGGAAGGCGACGGCCCGCGCGCGACCTACCGCCGGGAGCTCAAGGCCCCCGAGGGTGTGACCATCGCGAAGACCGTCGCTGTCGAGGCCGATCTCCCGGGCGTCCTCGAGCTCGTGCGCCTGTCCTACGCGGGCCGGCCCGCCAGGAGCGCTGACGACCGCGGCGCCGGCGGGGGCCACGCGGCGAAGGACACGGCGGACCTTGCCATCGGCATCAGGATGACGACGCCGGTGCTGGGACCGGCGGGCTCGGTCAATGTCGTCGAGATCCCGAGCCGGGGCGAGCTCACGAAGGTGCGCTTCCACAGGCCGGCGTTCGGGCGACGCTGGAGGTGGCGAGACTGGAAGGACGAGCACTTCGGCCTCTTCCCGGGGTTCCTCGTCTCGCGCAACGAGCGCGAGGGGAACGCCATGGCCGTGCTCTTCGGGGACGGGCGCGGGAGCGCCGTGAGCGTCCGCAGCGACTTCGAGGGCCCGGAGATCATGCTGCGCGGGCGGCGTCGCGCGGTCCGGAAGGGCGGGTCGGTGGAGCTCGGCGCCGCGTTCCTCACGGCGGACGCCCTCGCCGCGACCGGGTCGTCGCTCCTGCTCGCGGCGCTGGGACGGCGGCGGGGCGGCGCGGTCCCGCTCGCGCTCGTGGTGCGGACCTCGAGGGCCGTCGGGCGTCCGACCGCCGCGCTGTCCACGGCCGGGGGCGGCCGCCGGGCGGTCGCGCTCAGGCGGCGCGAGATCCCGGGCGCCGGCGCCGTGCACGCCGCCGTGGTGACGGCGCGCGCGTCGGACTTCCCGATCGAGTGCTCGGTGAGGCTCGGAGCCGAGCGCCTCTCGTGCGTGGTGGAGGAGTAGACGATGCGATGCGCACTGGAGCCGCTCTCCGTCGGGTACGACTGGGAGATGGCCGTTCTCAAGGACACGGGAGAGAACATCGACGAGAAGGAGGCCGACCGGCTGGCCGACGAGCTTCGGGTCCGCATCCCGTGGGCGGCCCCCGGAACCGACCTCGAGCTCATCGAGAGCCGGCTGGGGCCGCTCTCGGATTTCCGGGAGCTCGTTGAACGCACCGAGCGGTTCGACGAGCGCCTCCGGAAGGCGCTCTCGGCGAGGGGGTGGTCGCTCCTGAGGTCGGGCACGCGTCCGATCGAGCGCGAACCGATCGGGGCGCACATCCACGTGGGGACCGTGCGCGACTGGGACGCGGCCGTCCGCGTGCAGAACGGCGCGGCGGCGTACGTGGCGCCCCTCGTGGCCCTGGCGGCGAACAGCCCCGTGTACAGGAACCGATGGGGCCGCTACAAGAGCTACCGGGTCGCTTCGTTCGCGGAGTTCTGCTCGTTGCCGCCGATGCTGGCCTCTCCGGGCGCCACGCAGCCGGGGTGGGGCACCGACGTCTGCATCAAGCTGCCCTCCGGGTCCACCGTCGAGCTTCGCGCGTGCGACGGCGCGACCTCGGCGCGGCTCATGTGCGAGCTCGTCGCGCTCACCGCGGGCATCATGCATCACGCGGCCGAGCACGGCGACGGCCGGCCTCCCGGCGACGAGGCCTACGCGGAGCTCATGCTGAACCGCTGGCGCGCCGCGAAGCACGGGCTCGCGGCCGTGTTCCGCGTGGACGGCGAGGACGTGCCGGCCCAATCGGTGTTGACAGACATGCTGGACCTCGCGCAGGATGGCATGACGCGCATCGGGGCGTCGCCCGACGACCTCGCGCTGATCCGCAAGATGATCGCGAAGCGGCAGACGCAGGCCGACTTCCAGCGTGCGGTGTTCGAGTCGGAGGGGCGGGACCCGCACCGGTTCACGAGGGCGCTGGCCAACATCCAACGCGACGGGCGGGCGTTCGAGCGATACCTGAGGACGGCGCCGGCGCTCGATGCGGCGCCCCCGGACGACCCCGCAGCGGACATCGCGTCCGACATCGGAGTGGAGACGCCCTACACGCTGCTCCTTCGCGGGGCGCAGCCCGCGCCGGCGGAGCTGGACCGCGTCCTCGCGGACCTCGTGCGGACCGGGAAGGTCATCGAAGGCCGGACACGGCTCGGGGTCAGGACCTTCACACGGGCGGATCTCGTCTAGCGTGCGGGCGACGCGGGCCGCCGGCAGGAGGGTGTTCGGATGGGCGAGTTCACGGGGGTAGTTGATCTTCTGGGAGCGCTCATGAGGCTCCTGGGGCTTGACGAGTCCGCGCTCATGCCGGCCATCGCGCTCCTCGTCGTCTTCTTCGTCTTCGCCGTTCCCGTGGGACTTCTCGCGCAGGCGAAGCGCGTGCGCACGGGGCCGGCCGGCATGATCGGCAAGGTCGGGGAGGCGGCGACGCCGCTCGCCCCCTCCGGGAAGGTGTTCGTGCGAAGCGAGTACTGGAACGCGGTGGCCGACGAACCGCTCCCGGCCGGGAGCGCGGTCCGAGTGGTTGCCGTCCAGGGCCTGAGGCTCAGAGTCGAACGCGCGGAGTAGGAGGTGTGCGATGACGTCAGCCATCATCGTCGTGCTGGTGTTCCTCGTTCTCGTCACGAGGGCGATCAACGTCCTCAGGGAGTACGAGCGCGCCGTGCTATTCAGGCTCGGGCGACTCGCGGGCGTGAAGGGGCCCGGCTTCGTCCTCATCGTCCCGTTCATCGACCGCATCGTGAAGGTCGGGCTTCGGACCGTCGCCCTGGACGTTCCGGCGCAGGACGTGATCACGAAGGACAACGTCTCGGTCAAGGTGAACGCCGTCGTCTACTACCGCGTCTTCGACGCCGAGCGCGCGATCATCGAGGTCGAGGACTACGGCTACGCGACCTCGCAGCTCTCCCAGACCACGCTGCGGAGCGTCATCGGCGCGGCCGAGCTGGACGAGCTTCTTGCCGAGCGCGAGAAGATCAACCAGGAGCTGCAGTCCATCCTCGATCGCGCGACGGACGCGTGGGGCATCAAGGTCTCCGCGGTCGAGGTGAAGCACGTGGACCTTCCCGAGGGCATGCAGCGGGCGATCGCGCGGCAGGCCGAGGCCGAGCGCGAGCGGCGTGCCAAGGTCATCCACGCGGAGGGCGAGCTCCAGGCCTCGCAGACCCTCCAGTCCGCGGCGAAGGTGCTCTCGGGCGAGCCGACCTCTCTCCAGCTGCGGTATCTCCAGACGCTCTCCGAGATCTCCGCGGAGAAGAACTCGACGATCATCTTCCCGATCCCCGTGGACATCATCGGGTACTTCCTCGACGCGAAGCGGAAGCCGTCGCAGTAGGGGCGCCGGGCCGCGCGGCGCCCTCGCGACCGCGGGACCCTCATCGGTGACGCATGACCCTGACGGGCAGGAAGTACCGGTGGCAGTTCGACGAAGCGCCGGCGGCACTGACGGATGACATCCGGAGGGCCGCCGGTGTCTCGTCGCTCATGGCGCAGGTGCTGGCGTCGAGGCAGGTGGCGTCGGGCGACGACGCCGCGCGGTTCCTGAACCCTGCGGAGGCCCCGCTGCCCGACGCGCGGCTCCTGCCGGCGGCGGACCAGGTCGTCGAGCGCGTCGCGGCCGCCGCGTCGTCGGGAGAGCGCGTGGTCGTCCACGGGCACGACGACGCCGACGGCGTGACGGCCACGGTCATTCTCGTCGAGGCCCTCGAGCAGATCGGCATCCGGGCAGGCTCCTACATCCCCGACCGGCGGACGGAGGGGCACGGTCTCTCCGCTCGCGAGTTCGACTACCACGCGGGCGCCGGCGTGCGGCTCGTGGTCACGGTCGACAGCTGCGTGAGCGACCGCGAGGCGATCGCGCACGGCAACGGCCTCGGCATCGACACGATCGTCACCGACCATCACGAGATCCCCCCCGAGCTTCCCGCAGCGCATGCCATCGTCAACCCGAAGCTGGCGTCGTCATCCTACCCGTACCGCTATCTCGCGGGGACGGGGGTCTCGCTGCGGGTCGCAGACCTTCTGCTCGACGCCCTGCGGGGGAGGTTCGCGCCCGCTCCCGGCGGGCGGATCTGGTACGGGCCGCGCTGGAGGGAGGAGGCGCTCGCGCTCGCGGCGGTCGGCTCCATCGCGGACAAGGTGCCGATGACCGGCGACAACCGGTCCATCGTGGCGGCAGGGCTCAGGGCGATGCCCGCCACCGAGAGGCCGGGCCTCCGAGCGCTGCTCGAGGAGGCGAGGCTGTGGGGGCGCGAGCCGGACCCCGACGACGTGCGGGAGTCCCTCGGGCCGATCTTCGGACGCGTGTCCGACGGGCGCGGCGGCAACGAGGCGCTCGGCGTGCTGCTCTCGACCGACCCCGAGGCCGCCCGCGAAGGCGCCCGGGCGCTGGTCGGCGAGCGGGCGCGCTGGAAGGACTCGGCCGCCGCGGCGATGGCGAGCGTGCGGCCCCTGCTGGACGCGGCCCCGGACCCCGACGCACCGGTCATCGTCGTCGCGCTCCCCGTGGCGCTCGACGTCATGGGGTACGTGGCGTCGCGCATCGCCGACGAGAGCGACCGCCCCGCGGTCGTCATGGCGCCGCGCAACGGCCTCCTGGCCGCCGAGGCGCGCGGACCGCAGGGCTTCAACCTCGTCGCCGCGTTCCACGCGATGAACGAGCTCTTCACGGGGTACGGCGGCCATCCGAGGGCGGCCGGCTTCACGATCGAGGCGTCGAAGGCGGACGCGTTCCGCGAGCGGATGCTCGAGTATGCGCGCGCGAACCCGCCGATGCCGGAGCCCCGGAGGCTCGACGCGGTCCTGCCCCTCGGCGAGGCCGCGCCGGCCATCGCGTCCGAGGTCGATCGCCTGAGGCCCTTCGGGCTTGGGAACCCGCCGGCGACGTTCCTCTCGCCGAGCGTGGCGCGCGATGATCTGAGGGACGCCGCCGCCCGAGGCGTCCACCTCTCGACGCCCTTCCGCCCGTCGTCCGAACCCGCGGGCGTCGTCTACCGGCTGCGCGCGTCGGACGGCGTGGCGCTGGCGAGCATCGTGGACACGGTGCCCGGCGGCCGCCGGTGACGGGGCGCCGCCAGGAGGACCTCGTGACGGCGAACGCGCGGCGAGGCCGTCTCCACGTCGTCGCCACACCCATCGGCAACCTCGGCGACATGACGCTCCGCGGCATCGAGGTCCTCAAGGCCGTCGCCGCGGTCGCCACCGAGGACACCCGCCACACCAGGAAGCTGCTCTCCCACTACGGCATCAGGACGCCGGTTCTCTCGTACCACGAGCACAACGAGGAACGCGCGGCCGCGGCCGTGCTCGCGCGCCTGGAGCGCGGGGACGACGTGGCACTCGTCACCGACGCGGGGACCCCGCTTTTCGCCGATCCGGGCTACCGCGTCGTGAGCCTCTGCGCCCGCGAGGGGTTCGACGTCGTGCCCGTGCCCGGCGCGACCGCGCTGGCGGCCGCGCTCTCGGTGGCCGGGCTCCCGCCCATGCCCTTCTACTTCGGCGGGTTCCTCCCGAGGAAGCCCGGCGCGCGGGCGAGGAAGCTCGCGGAGGTCGCCGCGCTTCCGTGCACGCTCGTCTTCTACGAGGCGCCTCACAGGATCGCGGCGACGCTCGCCGCCATGCGCGATGTCCTCGGCGACCGCCCGGCCGCCGTCGCGCGCGAGCTCACGAAGGTCCACGAAGAGGTCGTCCGCGGCTCGCTGGGCGAGCTCGCCGGGGTCGCGGCCGACGCCGCCTGGCGGGGCGAGATCGTGGTCGTCGTCGGCGGCGGCGAGGGCGCGCGGGGCGGCGCCCAGGCCGACGCTCCAGACCTCGGAGGTTGACACCTCTCTTCCGCGATGCTAGACTGCGCGGTCCGACGGTCGGATACCGGGGAGAGGTGAGGGCGATCGCGTGCGGGGCGCGTGCGCATGGGCGCTGGCGGGCTGAAGAGCCGGATCCGGAAGGTCCTTGACCCCGTCGCGTCGCTCGCGGTCAGGCTCAAGATACCCCCGGACGCCATCACCGTTGCCGGGCTCGCGCTGTCGGCGGGGGCCGGGTGGGCCTTCTGGGCCGGCCGGTTCGGGACCGCGGGCGGGTTCCTCGTCCTCGCGGGCGTCTGCGACATGGTGGACGGGGCGACGGCGCGGGCAGGCGGACGGGCCTCGGCGTCGGGGGCGTTCCTGGACTCGACGCTCGACCGGTACTCGGAGGTCGTCGCGCTGGCCGGGGCCTTCCTCTACTACCTCCTGCGGCCCGCGGGTCCGGACGCGTCCGCCGCCGTGGCTCTCTTCCTCGCGGTCTCCGGCTCCATTCTGGTGAGCTACGCGAAGGCGAGGGCGGAGGCCGTGGGCGCGACGTGCGACGTCGGGATCGCCGAACGCCCCGAGCGCATGGTCTTGTTGATCGTCGGCGCGTTCCTCGGCCCCGCGCGCTTCCGCTGGGCCGCGTGGCTGCTCGCGGTGCTGTCGCACGCGACGGCCATCCATCGGCTCGGTCACGTCCTTCGTAAGCTCGGGTCCTAGCGCTCACCGGAGCGCCTCTGGGGGTGTTCGTCATGGGCAAGAAGGTCAGGGTGTGCATCATCGGGGTCGGCAACTGCGCCTCGTCGCTCGTCCAGGGTGTCGAGTACTACCGGAACGCTCAGCCCGACCAGTTCATCCCGGGGCTCATGCACACGGTCCTCGGCGGCTACCACGTGGGCGACATCGAGTTCTCGGCGGCGATCGACATCGACAGGAACAAGGTGGGCAAGGACCTGTCGCAGGCGGTCTTCACGAAGCCGAACAACACGCTCAAGTTCAGCGACGTGCCGCACCAGGGGGTCCGCGTGGCGAGGGGCATGACGCACGACGGCCTCGGGAAGTACCTCTCCGAGATCATCGAGAAGGCCCCCGGGCCGACCGAGGACATCGTCGGGCTCCTCAAGGACACGAAGACCGACGTCGTCGTCAACTTCCTCCCCGTGGGGAGCGAGGAGGCGACGAAGTGGTACGTCGAGCAGATCCTCGAGGCGGGCTGCGGGTTCGTCAACGGGATCCCGGTGTTCATCGCGCGCGAGCGCTACTGGCAGCAGCGCTTCGAGCGGAAGGGCCTGCCGGTCATGGGCGATGACGTCAAGTCGCAGGTCGGCGCGACCATCGTGCACCGCGTACTCACGCGGCTCTTCCGCGACCGCGGCGTCCGGCTCGAGCGCACGAGCCAGCTCAACGTCGGCGGCAACACCGACTTCCTGAACATGCTCGAGCGCTCGCGCCTCGAGTCCAAGAAGATCTCGAAGACGAACGCCGTCACGTCGCAGCTCGACTACGACATCGGCCACGACAACGTGCACATCGGGCCGTCGGACTACGTCGCCTGGCTCACCGACAGGAAGTGGGCGTACGTGAGGATGGAGGGGCGGACCTTCGGGGACGTTCCTCTGAACGTCGAGCTCAAGCTCGAGGTGTGGGACTCGCCGAACTCGGCCGGCGTCATGATCGACGCCGTCCGTTGCATGAAGCTCGCGCTGGACAACGGCCTCTCCGGCGCCGTCGAGGCGCCGTCGTCCTACTTCTTCAAGTCCCCGCCGGTCCAGTACACCGACGACGAGGCGCGCCGCGCCACCGAGGAGTTCATCGTGCGGCACGCGAAGGACGCCGCCCCGGCCGGGTCCGCGAAGGCGGGGCAGGGCACGAAGCCTGCCGGCGCCGCGGCGGCGAAGCCCTAGGGACACGGACGGGGGCAACGGTCCCGCGTCGGCGGGTGGCGTCCCGCTCCCTCACCGATGCGGCGAGCACCCCCCACGGAGTCCGCATGCCGAAGCTCGGTCGCGCCGGGCTCTTCGTGACGTTCGAGGGCGTCGAGGGTTCCGGCAAGTCAACCCAGGCGCGAGCGCTCGAGGCGCATCTCAGGCGTCGCGGGACGCCCGTCGTCGTGAGCCGCGAGCCGGGCGGCTCGCCGCTCGGAGAAGAGCTCCGCCGCATCCTCCTCGACCACGCCCAGGCCGGGATGCTCCCGCTCACCGAGCTCCTCCTCTATCTTGCGTCCAGGGCGGAGCACGTGAGCCAGGTCGTGCGGCCGGGCCTTGAGCGGGGCGCCGTCGTCATCTCGGACCGGTATGCGGACGCGAGCGTGGCCTACCAGGGAGGCGGCAGAGGCCTCGGCTGGGAGACCGTCGACCCGCTCAACAGAATGGCGACCGGGGGCGTCCAACCGGACGTCACGTTTCTGCTCG
The DNA here is from genome assembly GCA_016867725.1 of Candidatus Effluviviaceae Genus I sp. Lineage (NCBI taxonomy): Bacteria > Candidatus Effluviviacota > Candidatus Effluviviaceae > Candidatus Effluviviaceae Genus I sp. Next base: position 110,508 of record VGIX01000001.1, on the reverse strand, counting down.
ACCTCGACCCTGCGTCGGGACTGGCCAGGTTCTCGACGGGGGGCGGACGGCAGGGTCGGGACAGGATCGAGAGCGAGGCGCTGGACTTCCATCGGAGGGTGAGGGCGGCCTATCTCGAGGCCGCGAAGCGCGAACCCGCGCGCTTCGTGGTCATCGACGCGGGGCAAGACCCGGATGCGATCGCCCGTCTGGTGGCGCAGCGCATCGACGAGCTTCTGGAACGCCGCGGGCTTTGACGAGGGCAGCGACATGACAGCGCGTCTCAGGCGATGGGGCCCCATCATCACGGCGCTTGTGGTCGGGATGGTGTTGGGGGGATGGGCGGTCGAGCGTGTCGGGGCCGCCAACGACATCTACACGTACCTCGATCTCTTCAACGACGCCCTCGCGAAGGTCGAGGGCGCCTACGTTGAGGAGGTCGATGCCAAGGAGCTCATGTACGGCGCGATCCGCGGCATGCTCGCGTCGCTCGATCCGTACTCCATGTTCCTCGACGAGGAGGCCTTCGGGGACTTCCAGGTCACGACCGAAGGGGAGTTCGGAGGGCTCGGCATCCAGATCACCGTGAGGGACGGCGTCCTGACCGTCGTGAGCCCGATCGAGGGCACGCCCGCGTACGATCTCGGGATCCAGTCGGGGGACAGGATCGTCGCGATCGAGGGCCGCCCCACGCGGGGGATCACGGTGGACGACGCCATCAAGGAGCTGCGCGGAGCGCCCGGGACGAAGGTCGGCATCACGATCCAGCGCCAGGGCATCGACGATCTGCTCGAGTACACCGTGACGCGCGACATCATCAAGGTCGACAGCGTTCCCTACGCGTTCGTCCTCGACGGCGGCGTGGGCTACGTGAGGATCTCGCGGTTCGCGAGGACGACGACGGAAGAGCTCACGAAGCGGCTCGCCGAGCTGGAGTCCAGGGGCATGAAGGGACTCATCGTCGATGTCCGCAGCAACCCCGGGGGGCTCCTGACCCAGGCCGTCGATCTCTCGGACGTCTTCCTCGACACCGGGGAGCTCGTCGTGAGCACGAAGGGGAGGCTCGAGGACCAGAACCAGCGGTTCAAGGCCCGCACGCCGTCGCGCTATCCGGACGACTTCCCGATCGTCGTGCTGACGAACGGCGGCAGCGCGAGCGGGTCGGAGATCCTCGCGGGCGCGGTGCAGGACTGGGACCGCGGGATCGTCGTCGGCACCGAGACCTTCGGCAAGGGATCGGTCCAGACCCTCATGCGCCTGCGGCCGCTCACGAAGGACTGCGCGATGAAGATCACCACGGCCAAGTGGTACACCGCGAGCGGCCGGCTCATCGAGAAGCCCGAGCGCTGGAACGGCGACCCTGCGGGCGATCGGGCGGACGCCGGCGCGGGCGCGGACGAGCGTCCGAAGCCGATCTACAGGACGAACGCCGGTCGGACGGTCTACGGCGGCGGAGGCATCACGCCGGACGTGGTGGTCGAGGTGGACGACGTTCCCGAGATCGTCGTCGATCTTGAGCGCCGCGGCGAGTTCTTCGAGTTCGCGGTCGAGTACGCTCCGGCGCATCGCCGCGCGACCGGGGCCGTCGACGGCGCGGTGTGGGCCGACTTCGTCGCGTTCCTCGGGCGCGACGGCTTCGCCTTCGATGTCGGGGAGCTCGAGCGGCACCGCGGGCGCATCGAGTACGGGATCAGGCGGGAGCTCCTGCGGAGGCTCGAGGGACCGAACAGCGCGTACCTCGCCGCCGTTCAGGAGGACAACCAGATCGCGGCCGCGGCGGAGATGATCCGCGAGGCGGGCGACCTCCCCGGGCTCCTGCGTGTGGCCGAAGCGCGGGCGGCGGCGGCGACGCAGAGCCGGTAGAGGCTGCCCGTCGATCAGGCGTGGATGGGGGGGCGGCGCGGCGCGCCGCCCCCTCTGCGCGGAGGCGCCGCGCGCTGCGTGGGTTGGGCGGAGCGCCGGCCTTGGGGGACCGATGACGATCGCGGGACTTGCCGTCACTCCGCCGCTGGCGCTGGCGCCGCTGGCCGGCATCACCGACAGCCCCATGCGCAGGGTCTGCAGGCGCCTGGGGGCGTCGCTCGTCTGGACGGAGATGGTGAGCGCCGAGGGCCTCGTCCGCGGCGGCGCGAAGACGCTGCGGCTCCTCGCGTTTCACCCCGACGAGAGGCCGATCGTCTTCCAGCTGTTCGGGGCACGGCCCGAGGCCATGGGCGCCGCCGCCGCGGCCGCCTGCCGCCTGAAGCCGGACCTCCTCGACATCAACGTCGGCTGCCCCGCGCGGAAGGTCGTGCGCTCGGGCGCCGGGTCCGCGCTCATGCGAGACCTCGGGCGTCTGGCCGAGGTCGCGCGCGCCGTCGTCGAGGCGTCCGACCGGCCCGTCGTCGCGAAGATCCGGAGCGGCTGGGACGAGGGTCACGTGAACGCGCCGGAGGCCGCCGCGGCGCTCGTCGAGGCCGGCGTCGCCGCGCTCGTCGTGCATCCGCGGACCGGCAGGCAGGGGTTCACCGGGTCGGCGGACTGGCGCGTGATCCGCGCGGTGCGGGCCGCCGTGCCGGTTCCCGTCATCGGGAACGGCGACGTCCGGACGCCCGACGACGCCGCGCGGATGCGCGACGAGACCGGATGCGACGGCGTCATGATCGGGCGCGCGGCCGTCGGCAACCCCTGGGTCTTCGCCGGCGCGGCCGCGCGCTGGTCCGGGCTGCCGGCGCCGGAGCCTCCGACGCTCACCGACCGCATTCGCCTGGCGGCCGAGCATCTGGATCTCATGGTCGCCGCGAAGGGCGAGAGGACGGGCGTGCTCGAGATGAGGAAGCACATCACTGCATATCTGAGGGGCTTCCCCGGCGCCTCGGGACTGCGGGCCGAGCTTGTCCGCATCGACGGAAGCGACGCGGTGCGGGCCAGGCTGCTGCGCGCCGCGAGCGAGCTGGGTGACGGGAAACCGGCATGATCGTCCTTGACGGCGTCGACTGCGAGTATCCGGGGGCGACGCGCCCTGCGCTCCGCGGCGTGCGGCTCGAGATCGCGCCGGGCGAGTCGGTCGCGATCGCGGGGCCCAGCGGCTCCGGCAAGAGCACGCTCGTGAAGCTCATGAACGCGCTCCTGCTCCCGACGGCCGGGCGCGTCACCGTGGACGGCCTCGACACCGCCGACGAGTCCCTCGTGTGGGAGATCCGGCGCCGCGTCGGGCTCATCTTCCAGAACCCCGACAACCAGTTCGTGAGCACGACGGTCGAGCGCGAGATCGCCTTCGGCATGGAGAACCTGGGTCTGCCGCGGTCCGAGATCGCAGCGCGGATGGCCGACGTCGCTTCGCGGCTGCGCCTTGGTCCTCTCATGGACAGGCCTCCTCACAAGCTCTCGGGCGGCGAGAAGCAGCGGGTGGCGATCGCCGCCGTCCTCGCCATGCGGCCGGCGCACCTGGCGCTGGACGAGCCCACGTCTCTCCTGGACTCCGAGGGGCGACGGGAGGTGTGGGAGATCCTGGGGGAGATCGCCCGAGGCGGCTTCCACACGGTCGTGCACGTCACGCAGTTCCCGGACGAGATCGCGCTCGCGGCGAGAGCGGTGGTCCTGTCCGAGGGGAGCGTTGTGTTCGACGGGCCGCCGGCCGAGCTGTTCCGGCGCGGGGGCGACCTCGGGGCGTGGGGACTCGAGCGCCCCAGGGCGATCGAGCTCGCGGAGCGCGTGCGCCGGGCGGGGTTCGGCGTTCCCGAGGAGGCCGCGTCGATCGAGGCCATCGCCGAGGCCGTGATCGCCGGGGGGGGCGAGGCGTGAGGATCGTTCTCGAGGGCGTGGTCGTGGAGTACGACCGCGGCCTGCCCGGCGCGTCGGTCGCGCTGCGCGGCGTCGATCTCTCGGTGAGCGAGGGCGAGAGCGTCGCGCTCGTCGGCGCCACGGGCTCCGGGAAGACGACGCTCCTCGAGGTGATGGCCGGGCTCTCCGGTCCGTTCCGCGGCGCCGCGCGGCTGGAGCCCGCGCCGTCCGGCCTGACGCTCAGGAGGGCCGTCGGGCTCGTGTACCAGTTCCCGGAGTGTCAGTTCTTCGAGGAGACCGTCTTCGCGGACGTGGCGTTCGGGCCAAGGCGGCAGGGTCTTCCGGAGAGCGAGGTGTCGCAGCGCGTCCTGCTCGCGCTCGAGCGCGCCTCGCTTCCCCCCGCGGCGTTCGCCGACAGGCACCCTCTGACGTTGAGCGCAGGGGAGAAGCGCCGGGCGGCGGTGGCCTGCATCCTCGCACTCGAGCGGCCCTTCCTGCTGCTGGACGAGCCGACCGCGGGGCTCGACCCGGCCGGCCGAGCCCGCATGCTCGACGTCATTCTGAGCGAGCGCGGCCGCGGGCGCGGAGTCGTTCTCGTGACGCACGACCTCGATCTCGTGGATGCTGCGGCGGACCGCGTCGTCGTCATGGCCCGCGGGGCCGTCCTGGCCGACGGCGACGCGGCGTCGATCCTCGGCTGCGCCGCGACACTCGGCGAGGCCGGCCTCGAGATGCCTCCGGCGCACGCGCTCGTGTCGCGCGTCGCGGAGCGGAACGCTCGCCTCGCCGACGACGTGGCGGGCGCCCTGTGGGGCTCCGGCCGCTTGCGGGCGGGCGCGGTCGGTGGTACATTCGCAGCGTCCGAGAAGCGCTGCGGTCCGCCCCGGGAGGCACGATGAACATGCGAACGAAGGCGCGCGTGATGGACGCCGACGACCTGAGAAGGGCGATCACGAGGATCGCTCACGAGATCCTGGAACGGAACGGCGGGACGGACGATCTCGCGATCGTCGGGATCCAGACACGGGGCGTCCACATCGCCCGCCGGATCGCGGAGGTCATCCGCGGCATCGAGGGAGCGGCCGTTCCCGTCGGCGTTCTCGACATCACGCTCTACCGTGATGACCTCCAGACGATCGCCGAGCAGCCCGTCGTGAACGAGAGCGACATCCCCTTCGACGTCCAGGGCAAGACCATCGTGCTGGCGGACGACGTGCTGTACACGGGGCGCACCGTCCGGGCGGCGCTCGACGAGATCATCGACTTCGGCAGACCGAAGGCGGTGCACCTTGCCGTGATCATCGACCGTGGCCACAGGGAGCTCCCCATCCGGGCCGACTACGTAGGGAAGAACGTCCCGACGTCCGCGAACGAGATCGTCACCGTGCGCGTCACGGAGAAGGACGGCGCCGACGAGGTCACCATCCAGTCGGTCGACAACTAGCAACGGGTCGCCGGCAGGGAGCGGACCGCCGACGGGCGTCCGGAGGCGGGCCGACAGGAGCCGCACGGTGTTCACGCGAGCCTTCGTCTGTCTTGTCCTGCTCGTCCTGCCCGCGCTGTCCGGCTGCGTGTACTACAACACGTTCTACAACGCGAGGAGCGCCGCGTCGGAGGCGGCCCTCCTGAGGGAGTCGAGGCCGCCCGACGGCGCGCCGACGAGCAGAGAGAAGGAGCTTCTCGATCGGGTCATCGAGAAGTGCGCGAAGATCCTCAGGGATCACCCGGACTCGTCGTGGGCCGACGACGCCCTCGTGCTCATGGCCGAGGCCCTCCACCAGCAGGGGAAGCACGAGAGCGCCCTCTCGCGCCTGGCGGAGCTCCGGCAGAACCACCCCGAAAGCGGGCTCAGAGACAGGGCGGACTATCTCCGCGGAGCGGTGCTCCTCGGCAAGGGCGATCCGGTCGGGGCCGAGGAGGCGCTGCGTCCGCTGGCCGATGCCTCCCCGCCGAACGACCTGTCGGACGACGCGATGGTCCTCGTCGGCAAGGCGAGGAACGCGAGAAGGCACCACGACGAGGCAGCCGAGACGTACCTCGCGGCGCTCGAGCGCTTCCCGAGAAGCGACCGCCGCGCCGAAGTGAGGATCCTCGCGGCCGAGAACTACGCCGACGTCGGCATGCTGGCCGAGGCCGCGCACCAGTACGACCAGGTCCGTCGCGAGGCGGCGGCGCCGAAGGTCGCCTTCGAGGCGAGGGTGCGCCTTGCCGACACGCTCGTCAGGCTCGGGGACGCGGGCGGCGCGCTGGCCGTTCTCGAGGAGCTCGAGCGCAGGACCGCCGACCGGGACGCCCTCGATCGCGTGCTGCTTCTCAAGGGACAGGCGCACGAGCTCGCCGGCGATCTCGGTGCAGCCGTCTCCGCGTACGAGAGCGTCACCGCGGCGCGCGCCCGCACCGAAGGCTCGGCGCTCGCCCTCTACCGCATCGGGCTCATCCGCCGGGACCGAGAGGACGACGTCGATGCGGCGCTCGAGGTCTTCACGCGGGCGCGCGACGAGTCGCCCCGCGGCGAGGCGAGCAGGCTCGCGTCCCGCGCCCTGGAAGACCTCAACGCGCTCACGAAGCACCTCGAGGCCATCGGACGGTCCGAGGGACGCGAGGAGGCCGCGGCGGACACGACGACCGCGCCGCCGTCGCCTGAGGAGACGCACGCTGACGCGCTCCACACGAGCCTTCTGCCGTCCGCCGAGGAGCCCGACGCGGGTCCCGCCTCGCCGGACGACGAGCTGGCTGAGGCCCGCTTCCTCGCCGCCGAGCTCCTGCTCTTCAGCATGGACCGGCCGGAGAAGGCGCTCGGATACTACCGCGACGTGGCGGCGCTCCATCCCTCGAGCGCGTTCGCGCCGAAGGCCGGGCTCGCGGCGGCGTGGATCCTCGAGCGTCGCATGGGCGACCCCGTCGGCGCGGCGCAGGCGTACGCCGAGGTCGCGGCCGCGTACCCGGCGACGGACTACGCGAGCTTCGCGGAAGACGCGCTCGAACGGCTGGGCGCGGACGGCGACGGCGGCGCACAGGCGCCCGGGCCCTAGGCCGGCGGCGGGAAGCCCGGTGGCACGCGATGTGCATGGAGACGCCGGATGGGCCTCATCAGGGGCGTTTCGGGAGTCCGCGGCATCGTCGGACGGGACATCACGGAGGAGACGGCGGCGCTGTACGGCCGGGCCTTCGGGGCGACCGTCCGCGGGGCCGTGGCCGTGGGCCGCGACTCCAGACGGGGAGGCGACCGCCTCGCCGCCGCGGTCCGCCGCGGCGTTCGGGAGAGCGGGTCCGGAGCGATCGATCTCGGCGTCGTGCCGACGCCGACCGTGGGCGTCGCGACGCGGCTGCGCGGGTTCGCCGGCGGCATCGCCGTCACGGCGAGCCACAACCCCGAGGAGTGGAACGGGTTCAAGTTCTTCTCGCCGCGCGGCGTGTTCCTCACGCGCGAGGAGGTCGAGCGCGTCTTTGACCTCGCCGACGGCGGTGGCGGGGCCGTCCGCAGCGACGGGCCGGCCGAGTCGGCGTGGAGCGGGGCAGCCGACGAGCACGTCAGGCTCGTGGCGTCGTGCCCGTTCGTGGACCGCGACGCGATCGCGCGGATGCGTCCCCGCGTCGCGCTCGACTGCGTCAACGCCGCGGGGTCCGTCGTCCTGCCGGGGCTCCTCAGGGACCTGGGCTGCGACGTCGTGGAGCTCTCATGCGCGGCCGGGGAACCGTTCTCACGGGGTGCGGAGCCGGTCCCCGAGCACCTCGCGGCGCTCTCGGAGGCCGTCGTCCGCGAGCGCGCCGCCGCGGGGCTCGCGTGCGATCCCGACGCGGACCGCCTCGCCATCGTGGACGAGCGCGGGCGACCCGTGGGCGAGGAGTACACGCTCGCGCTCGCCGCGGACGTGGTGCTGACCGCCCGCCCGGGCCCCGTCGTCGCGAACGTCTCGACGAGCCTCATGATCGAGGACGTCGCGCGGGCGCACGGCGCGCCGTTGTGGCGGACCGCGGTCGGTGAGATCAACGTGGTCGCGCGCATGCTCGAGGTGAACGCCGTCGTGGGCGGGGAGGGCAACGGCGGCGTCATCGTGCCGTCGGTCCACCCGGGGCGCGACGCGGCGACGGCGGCGGCCCTCGTGATGACCGCGCTCGCTCGGCCAGGCGCCGGGCCGGCGTCGGCCGTCGTCGCGCGTTTCCCGACGTACTCGATGGTCAAACGGAAGGTCGCGGCGGCCGTGCCGTCGCAGCAGGCGCTCACGGAGTCCATGGCGGCGGCCTTCTCGGGCGCCACGCCGGACCTCACCGACGGCGTGAAGATGTGCTGGCCCGGCAGGTGGGTTCACGTCAGGATGTCCGGTACTGAGCCGGTCGTGCGGGTCATCGCCGAGGCGGGGAGTCCCGCGGACGCACGGTCCCTCGCCGACGCGGCCGAAGGCGTCGTCTCCCGGATGTCGGAAGGAACACGCCCATGTGCGGCATCATCGCGGTCGTGACGGACGCGAGGGACACGGTCCCCGTGCTCGTCGATGGCCTGAGAAGGATGGAGTACCGCGGCTACGACTCGGCGGGCGTCGCCGTCATCGCCGACGGGCGGCTGCTCGTCAGGAAGACGCGGGGGAAGATCGACGACCTTCAGCGCATCCTCGACGAGGACCCCGTGCAGGGCATGACGGGGATCGCGCACACGCGGTGGGCGACCCACGGCGAGCCGAGCGACAAGAACGCGCACCCGCAGGTGGACTGCACCGGCAGGGTCGCGGTCGTGCACAACGGCATCGTGGAGAACTGCGTCGCCCTGCGCAGGTCTCTCGAGGCGAAGGGCCACGCGTTCCGGTCGGACACCGACACGGAGGTCCTCGCGCACCTCATCGAGGAGCACTACGCCGGCAACCTCGAGGAGGCGGTGCGGGCCGCGCTCGCGTGGGTCCAGGGCGCCTACGGGATCGCCGTCGTCCACGCCGACGAGCCGCGGAAGATCGTGGGCGCACGCAACGGAAGCCCCCTCGTGATCGGCGTGGCGAAGGACGGCTACTACGTCGCGTCCGACGTCGCCGCGCTCGTGCGCTACACGCGGGACGTCGTGTATCTCGACGATCTCGAAATGGTGGTCGCGACGCCGGACGGATTCTCGACCACGACGCTCCAGAACGAGCTCATCACGAAGGACGTGGAGCGCATCACCTGGAACGTCGAGATGATCGAGCGGAACGGCTACCCGCACTTCATGCTCAAGGAGATCTTCGAGCAGGAACAGACCGTGATGGACGCCGTGCGCGGGCGCCTCATCGAGACCGCGGGCGACGCGCTCCTCGGAGGCCTCCGCGAGCACCGGCGGGCGCTCAACGACGCGAAGCGGATCATCATCATCGCCTGCGGCACCTCGTGGCACGCCGGCCTCATTGGCGAGTACATGATCGAGGACCTCGCGCGCGTGTCCGTGGAGGTCGAGTACGCGTCGGAGTTCCGTTACCGCAACCCGGTGATCAACCCCGGCGACATCGTGCTCGTCATCAGCCAGTCGGGCGAGACCGCGGACACGGCGGCAGCCATGGTCGAGGCGCAGCGGAGAGGGGCCGTCGTGCTCGGCATCGTGAACGTGGTCGGGTCGACGATCGCGCGCAGGAGCGACGGCGGCGTGTACATCCACGCCGGCCCCGAGATCGGCGTCGCGTCCACGAAGGCGTTCACCTCGCAGCTCATGGTGCTCGCGGCGCTCGCGCTGATGCTTGGTCGCGCGCGGAACGTCTCGGTGACCGAGGGGCGGAGGATCGTGCGGGCGATGCTGAACATCCCCGGCCAGATCGCCGAGGTCCTCGCGAAGAACGACGAGATCAGCGAGATCGCGAAGCGCTTCGCGAAGCACTCGAACTTTCTCTACCTCGGGCGGGGCTACAACTTCCCGGTGGCGCTCGAGGGCGCGCTCAAGCTCAAGGAGATCTCGTACATCCACGCCGAGGGCTATCCGGCCGCCGAGATGAAGCACGGGCCGATCGCCCTCATCGACGAGAACATGCCGGTCGTCGTCATCGCGCCGCACGACGTGTTCCTCAAGAAGGTCTTGTCGAACATGGAGGAGCTCAGGTCGCGCGGAGGACGGATCATCGCGGTCACGTCGCACGGCGACGACCAGGTCAAGAGGATGGCGGACGCTGTCATCGAGGTGCCGAGGACGCTTCCGCACCTGACGCCGATCCTGAGCGTCGTGCCGCTGCAGCTCCTCGCGTATCACATCGCGGTGGAGCGCGGCTGCCACGTGGACCAGCCGCGGAACCTGGCGAAGAGCGTGACCGTCGAGTAGGCGGCGGCCGGGTCCGGGGCGCGGGCGCCGGTTCCCGCGAGGGCGGGCGCCCGGAACGAGGGACGGATGGACTGGAAGCTCACACAGAAGGTGCGCTGCTCGGGCTGAGCGTCGAAGCTGGGTCCGGAGGACCTGCTTCCCGTGCTCGCCAAGCTGCCGCCCATCGCGGATCCACGCGTGCTCGTCTCCGAGGGCACCGTGGACGACGCCGGGGTCTACCTTCTGAACGACGAGGTCGCGCTCGTCTTCACAGTGGACTTCTTCACGCCGGTCGTGGACGACGCGCGCGATTTCGGGAGGATCTCAGCGGCCAACGCGTTCTCCGACGTGTACGCGATGGGCGGAAGGCCCGTGATGGCGCTCAACGTGCTGTGCTTCCCCGACGGGGAGCTTCCGCCGGACGCGATGGCGGAGATCCTCCTTGGAGGAGAGGACACGGCCGCCGAGGCCGGCGTGTCGATCGTCGGCGGCCACTCGGTGAGCGACCGCGAGCTCAAGTACGGGCTCGCCGTGGTGGGGACGGTCCACCCGAAGCGCGTCGTGACGAACGCCGGCGCGCGCCCCGGGCAGGCGCTCGCGCTCACGAAGCCGCTCGGAACGGGCATTCTCATGACGGCGCTCAAGGAGGGGAAGCTCTCCGCCGAGAGCCTCGCTGAGGCGACGGCCGTGATGAGGAGACTGAACCGCGCGGCCTCGGAGGCCATGGTCGAGGCGGGAGCGACGGCCGCGACCGACGTCACGGGCTTCGGCCTCGCGGGGCACGCGTCCGCCATGGCGCGGGCGAGCCGCGTGACCCTCGAGATCGATCTCGCGAGCGTGCCGCTCCTGCGCGGCGTCCGCGAGTTCCTCGACGCCGGCGTGTTCCCCGGCGGGCTGGCGACGAACCGCGAGTACTACGGAAGATCGGTGAGCGCGGCTGCGGGCGCGAGCGCGGACCCGATCTACGATCCGCAGACGTCGGGCGGGCTTCTCGTCGCGCTGCCGGAGGAGAGCCTCGCGCGGCTGAGCGGCGGGCTCACGGGCCGGGGCGAGCGCGAGCCCTGGGTGATAGGAAGGGTGCTGCCCGAGGGGCCGCATCCCATTGTGGCGCGGTAGCCGCCGAGCGGCGGCATGGAGCTGACCGGGGGCCTACGGGCTCCCTCGTTCGATCGGGAATGGATGGGTCCTGGTGGGCCTCGAGGGCTTCAAACCCTTTGTCGGGCGGCTAATCCCGTCCGAGGTGGGTTCGATTCCCACACATTCCCGCCACCCGTTGCGTGGCGGCGGAGGTCGGTGGCGTTGAAGGCGCTCGCGCTCCTTTCCGGCGGATTGGACAGCTCTCTTGCGGCGAAGCTCATCGCGGACCAGGGCATCGAGGTCATCGGCGTGAGCTTCGAGTCGCCGTTCTTCGACGCCACCGGGGCGCGGGAGGCCGCCGAGGAGCTCGGCATCGAGCTCGTCGTGATCGACCTCAGCGAGGACATCATGCGGCTCCTCGCGGCGCCGCGGTACGGCTTCGGCAAGCATATGAACCCGTGCATCGACTGCCACGCGCTCATGGTGCGCCGCGCGGCGGAGCGGATGAACGACCTGGGCGCGTCGTTCATCGTCACGGGCGAGGTCGTCGGACAGCGCCCGAAGTCCCAGATGCGGTTCGGGCTCGAGGCCGTTGTCAGGGAGTCGGGCGCGGCGGGGCTCCTCTTGAGGCCCCTGTCGGCGCAGCTCCTGCCGCCGACCGTTCCCGAGGAGTCGGGCTGGGTGGACCGCTCGAAGCTCCTCGGGTTGCACGGGCGGACGAGGAAGCCTCAGCTCGCCCTCGCGGCGGCGTACGGGTTCTCGCGCTTCAAGTCGCCGGCCGGAGGCTGTCTCCTCGCGGACGAGAACTACTCGCGCGCTCTGAGGGACCTGCGCGACCACGGCGACCTCACGCTTGCGTCCGTGCGGCTCATCTCCGTGGGGCGGCAGTTCCGCATCTCGGAGCGGGCGAAGCTCGTCGTCGGGCGCAATCAGTCCGAAAACGCCGTGCTCGCGGAGGCCTGCCCGCCGGGTGACCTTCTGCTGAGGGCGGCCGACCGCAAGGGGCCGACGGCGGTGCTCTCCGGATCGGCGACCGGCGAGGACCGGGCGCTCGCCGCGGGCATCGTGGCGAGCTACGCAGACGACGCGCCTCCCGGGACGCCCAGGATCCAGTTCCAGGGGCCTGACGGGAGCATCGAGATCGCGGCGGCGCCGCTTCCCAGGGAGCGGGGGCGGGCGCTGGCGATCTGATCGGCGGCGGGCCTGCGCGCCCGCCGCGCGGGCGAGGGAGTTGCAGATGGCTCGGACGGGGTTCGCGCTCGCGGGAGCCGTGGCCGCGCTCTGTGCGGTCGTCCAGGCCTCGGCGGCGCCCGGCGGCGCCGCGCGCGTCTCGCCGACGACCGCGATCGTCGCGGGCGTCGCGTATCCGGGCCTGGGCCAGCTGGTGGTCGGTTCGGAGCTGAAGGCGGCCGCGGTCGGCGCGGCGCAGGCCTTCCTGGTCGGGAGCGTCGTTCTCGAGGACAGGTGGGCCCGGGAGGCGCTCCGCGCGCACAACGAGACCGGCAGCGCCGCCGACTACGAGGACTACTCGAGGCACTACGACAGGCGGACGGCCTTCGCCTGGTGGGCGCTGGCCGTGGGGCTCCTCAGCGTGGCCGACGCGTACGTGGACGCGCATCTCCTGGGCTTCGACGAGCCCCTCATCCCCGGCCGGCGGGACGCGGATCAGGAGGCGCTCTCGGGCAGCGGCGCGCTCCGCGTCGGCCTCGCCGTGAGATTCTGATGCCGGGCTCGGCCGAGCCGGGCGGACAACAAGGAGACGGAGATGTCGAGAAGCGGACCGGTCCAGGGGAAGCCACCGGGCAGGAGGAAGGGCTACTTCCGCGACTTCGTCGAGACCGTGCTCACCGCGGTGGCCCTGGCGCTCGTCCTGAGGGCCTTCGTCGTTCAGACCTTCAGGATCCCCTCGGGATCCATGGAGGACACGCTCCTCGTGGGCGACTTCCTCATCGTCAACAAGTTCCTCTACGGGATCAAGGTCCCCTTCACGGACACGCGACTCCCCGGCATCCGCGACCCGCGCTACGGCGACGTCGTCGTTTTCGAGTACCCCAACCCGGACGCCCGCGCGCGCAAGGAGAACTACGTCAAGCGCGTCATCGGAACGCCCGGCGACGTCGTGGCGCTTCGGAACAACGCGCTCTTCCTGAACGGCGAGCGGAAGGAGGAGACGTTTGTCAAGCTCAAGCCCCCGACGCCGCGCTGGGCGGACTTCGGTCCGATCAAGGTCCCCGAGGGATCGCTCTTCATGATGGGCGACAACAGGAACTGGAGCGCCGACAGCCGCGACTGGGGGTTCCTCGACATCGGGCGCGTCAAGGGCAAGGCCGTCATGATCTACTGGTCGTGGGACGGCAGGAACGTGCGCCCCCGCCTCGACAGGGTCTTCGACGTCATCAGGTGACGCGCGGCCGCGCCGAGCGTCCTCGTGAGCAGGCACCGTGCGCCGCGCCCCGGCGCGCGGTCCTGTTTCGGCTTGACACCGCCGAGACGCGGCGCTATGTTCCACGGTTAGCAGTCTCCAGGATCGAGTGCTAAGACGCGGGTTGGAGGGAGGCCGGTTCGTGGGATGGAGCGGCTCAGCGACAGGAACGGCGCGATCCTGAGAGCGGTCGTCGAAGGCTATGTGACCACCGCGCGGCCGGTGAGCTCGGGCATCGTCGCCGGAGAGGGCATCGTCGGCCTGAGTTCGGCCACGGTGCGCAACGTCATGCGGGCGCTCGAGGAACGCGGTCTCATCCTCCAGCCGCACACGTCGGCCGGACGCGTGCCCACGGACAGGGGCTACCGCTACTACGTGGATCACCTCATGAGCCCGCAGCCGCTCTCGACGGACGAGCGCTGCCGCATCGCGGAGCGGATCGCCGGGCTCGCCGGTCACGAGCCCGGAGCGATGGCATCCAGGGTCTCGAAGATGGTGAGCGAGCTCACGAAGGAGCTGGCCGTCACGGTGGCTCCCTCGGCCGGCGGCACCATCGAGCATCTCACGCTGCTCCCGCTCGAGGACGGAGGCGTGCTCGGCGTCCTGACCGCCAGCGGCGGACTGAGCCGCAGCGCCGTGCTCGCCGCGGGTCTGCGGGTGAGCGCGGGCGACGTCGTCCGCGCCCAGGTCGCGCTGAGGGACTGGCTGAGGGGAACGGCCCTGGCGGACGCGGAGCGCATCGTCTCGGCCAGGCTGGCGGCTCGGGCGTCAGCTCTCGGCGTGGCGGCGGCGGCGCTGGCGGCCGAGGCGCGCAGGCTGTTCACCCTCGACGACGCGGTCCAGGTGAGGTACGAGGGCGCGAGGTACATGTTCCGCCATCCAGAGTTCCACGACCACGTGTCGGCTCTGGGAAGGGTCATCGACAGCGAGGGCGCGCTCGCCGAGGTCGTGCGCGTTCCGGCGGAGCCGGGGGACGTCGTCGTGACGATCGGGCACGAGAACCGAGGCAGGGGCCTGCAGCGCATGTCGGTCGTCGTGGGGTCGTACAGGCTGGGCGGCGCCGTGGGCCGCGTCGGGGTCATCGGGCCCACGCGGATGAGATACCCGAGGCTTGTCGGCCTGATCAGGCACTTCTCGGAGGCCCTCGACAGGGCGTTCGCGCCCCGGAGCTCCTGACCGGGGCGGAAAGGCGAGGATGGTCGAGGACGGCACCGTACCGCAGAACGGCGGCATCGCCCGGGACGACGGCAGCGAGGAGGTCGCGGCCCTTCGCGAGGAGCTGGCCGCCCTCAACGACAAGTGGCTTCGGGCGCTCGCGGACCTCGACAACTACAAGAGGAGGACGGAGCGGGAGCGGTGCCGGTGGGCGGACCAGGCGCGCGAGGACGTCCTCGCCTCGCTTCTGTCCGTCGTGGACGACCTCGACCGCGCGCTCGCCTGCGGCGCTCCCGAGGGCGCGGACGGCGGCGCCGCGCTCCGGGCCGGCGTCGAGCTCATCAGACGGCAGCTCCTCCAGCTCCTCGAGAAGCATGGCGTCGTGCCCATCGAGACGGGCGGCGCGGAGTTCGACCCGGCGTTCCACGAGGCCGTCTGTCAGCTGGAGTCGCCGGACCACGACAGCAATCAGATCGTCTCCGAGACGCAGAAGGGATACAGGCTGGGCGACCGGGTCCTCAGGTGCTCGAAGGTCGTCGTCGCGAAGTAGGGACGGCGGCGCGGGCCGGGGCCGGTCCCGGCGGGAAAGGACGTGAGTTCATGAGCAAGGTCATCGGCATCGATCTCGGGACGACGAACTCGTGCGTGGCCGTCATGGAAGGCGGCCAGCCGACCGTCATCCCGAACCCGGAGGGCATGAGGACGACGCCCTCCGTCGTCGGCTTCACGAAGTCGGGTGAGCGGCTGGTGGGACAGATCGCGAAGCGCCAGGCGATCACGAACCCGGAGAACACCGTGTTCTCGATCAAGCGGTTCATGGGGCGGCGCTTCGAGGAGGTCGGCGAGGAGATCAAGCTCGTCCCGTACAAGGTCGTGCGCGACGAGAAGGGCGAGGTGCGGGTGGAGGTGCGCGGTGAGCGGCTGGCGCCGCCCGAGATCTCGGCGATGATCCTCCAGTCCATGCGGAACACGGCCGAGCAGTACCTCGGCGAGAAGGTCGAGAAGGCCGTGATCACCGTGCCCGCGTATTTCAACGACGCGCAGCGGCAGGCGACGAAGGACGCGGGGCGCATCGCCGGGCTCGACGTGCTCCGGATCATCAACGAGCCGACGGCCGCGTCGCTCGCGTACGGGCTCGACAAGAAGACGCAGGAGAAGATCGCGGTCTACGACTTCGGAGGCGGCACGTTCGACATCTCCATCCTCGAGATCGACGAGGGGCTCGTGCGCGTCCTCTCGACGAACGGTGACACGCACCTCGGCGGCGACAACCTCGACCAGCGCGTCATCGACTGGATCGCCGACGAGTTCAAGCGCGAGAACGGCATCGACCTCAGGAAGGACCCGATGGCGCTCCAGCGGCTCAAGGAGGCCGCCGAGAAGGCCAAGTGCGAGCTCTCGACGACGGTCTCGGCCGAGATCAACCTCCCGTTCATCACGGCCGACCAGTCGGGTCCCAAGCACCTCGTTCTCACGCTGTCGCGCGCGAAGCTCGAGACGCTTGTCGCCGACCTCATCGAGCGCACCGCGGGGCCGTGCAGGCAGGCGCTGGCCGACGCGAAGCTCGAGGCCAAGGACATCGACGAGGTCGTGCTGGTCGGGGGGACCACGAGGATGCCCGCGGTCCAGGAGAAAGTGCGCACCCTCTTCGGGAAGGACCCGCACAAGGGCGTGAACCCCGACGAGGTCGTGGCGGTCGGCGCGGCGGTGCAGGGGGCGATCCTGGCCGGCGAGGCGGGCGTCAAGGACGTCCTCCTGCTCGACGTCACACCGCTCTCCCTGGGCATCGAGACCCTCGGCGGTGTCATGACGAAGCTCATCGAGCGGAACACGACCATCCCCACGAAGAGGAGCCAGATCTTCTCGACGGCGGCGGACAGCCAGCCCGCGGTGTCCATCCACGTCCTGCAGGGCGAGCGGCCCATGGCGGCGCAGAACAGAACGCTCGGTCGATTCGACCTCGTGGGCATTCCGCCGGCGCCGCGGGGCATGCCGCAGATCGACGTGACCTTCGACATCGACGCGAACGGCATCGTGCACGTCTCCGCGAAGGACCTCGGGACCGGGAAGGAGCAGAAGATCAGGATCGAGACGTCCTCCGGGCTCTCCGAGAACGAGATCAAGAGCATGGTCCGCGACGCCGAGGAGCACGCGTCGGAGGACGCCGCGAAGCGCGAGGAGATCGGGGCGCGCAACGAGGCGGACGCTCTGGTGTACACCACGGAGAAGGCGCTCAAGGAGCACGGGAGCGTCCTTGACGCCTCGGAGCGACGAGGCATCGACGACGCCATCGCGAAGCTCAGGGAGACGCTGAAGGACGGAAGCGCCGCGGACATCCGGCGCGACGCGGAAGCGCTCAAGACGGCCTCGTACAAGCTGGCCGAGAAGATGTACGCGTCGTCGCAGGCCGCGAGCGGCTCGGCCGCGGGCGCCGCGCCGGGCGGGGACGGCGGGGCCGGGGAAGCGGGCGGCGCGGGGGCCGACAAGGTCGTGGACGCCGATTACGAGGTCGTTGACGACGGGGACGGCAAGTAGGGCGGACCTTGGGCCCGGACCGGGACCTGGACCAGAGGAGCGCGATGGCCGCGCCGCATGACTACTACGAGGTGCTGGGGGTCGGGCGCGACGCGTCCCCGGACCAGATCAAGAAGGCCTACCGCGACCTCGCCTTCAGGCACCATCCGGACAAGAACCCCGGGAACAGGGATGCCGAAGAGCGGTTCAAGGAGGTCACCGCGGCCTACGAGGTGCTCTCCGACCCCGATAGACGGTCGAAGTACGACCAGTTCGGCGCCCAGGGGATGGAGCCCGGAGCAGGAGGCCCCTGGCAGGGCGGCGAGGCCTTCGACCTCAACGACGCCCTGCGCGCGTTCATGCACACCTTCGGCGGCGAGAGCCCCTTCGAGGACCTGTTCGGCCTCGGCGGGCGCGGGCGCGCGCGGTCGGGCGCGAGCCGCGGGAACGACATCCGCGTGCGGCTCCGGCTGACACTGGAGGAGGTCGCCGCGGGCGTCAGGAAGAAGATCAAGGTGCAGCGGCTCGTCCGCTGCGAAGCCTGCGGGGGCTCGGGGGCGAAGCCGGGGACGAAGCCGACCGAGTGCTCCGATTGCCGCGGGCGCGGGCAGGTGCGCACCCAGCGCAGCATGGGGATGCTCGGGACGTTCCAGAGCATCTCGACATGCCCGAAGTGCTCGGGCACCGGGCAGCTCATCAAGGAGCGATGCGGCGCGTGCGACGCCCTGGGCGTCACGCGCGGCGCCGAGGTCATCGAAGTGGATGTTCCCGCCGGCGTGGCCACCGGGAACTACATCCCCGTGCGCGCGGGGGGCAACGCCGGGCCGCGCGGAGGGCCGGCGGGCGACCTCGTGGTCCTCATCGAGGAGCTTCCGCACGGCGTGTTCGAACGGCACGGCGACGACATCATCACGGAACTGCCGGTGTCGGTGGAGATGGCCGCGCTGGGAGGCGCGGTCGAGATCCCGGCGCTGGGCGGCAAGGCCAGGCTCTCAATCCCCGCGGGGACGCAGTCCGGCACGGTGCTCCGTATGCGCGGGAAGGGCATCCCCCGTCTGCACGGCCGCGGGTCGGGCGACGAGCTCGTCCGCATCGTTGTCTGGGTGCCGTCTCGCCCCTCCTCCGAGGAGAAGAAGCTCCTCAAGAGACTGGGCGAGCTGGCGAAGGGCAAGCTGCCGCCGGCGCGGCGGCCGGACGGGCACAGCGGATGACGTCGGCGAGCGGCCGCGCCGAGGCCGCCCAGGAGCGCGGAACCGGATGCCGGAGCTTCTGACGGACCCCTCGATGTGGAGGCTCGACACGTTCCTCGTGCCGCCCGGCTCGCTGGCGACGGGCGAAGTCGTCCTTGAAGGCGACGAGGGGCATCACGCCGCCCGTGTGGTTCGCATCCGCCCGGGCGCGCTCGCGCGGGTGACCGACGGGGAAGGCGTCGAGGCGATCGGGCGCGTGACGCGCGTCGCGCAACGGGCGCCCTGCGAGGCGGTCCTCGAGGTCGTCGAGCTCCGCGCGCACAAGCGCGAGGACGGCACGTCGCTCACGATCGCGCAGGGGCTTCTCAAGGAACGCTCGTTCGACGAGGTCGTGCGCCGGTGCGGCGAGCTCGGCGTGTCAGAGGTCGTGCCGGTCGCGACCGCACGCGCGCAGGTCCGTGCTCCGTCGCGCGCGAGGCTCGCCCGTTGGCGGGCCGTCGCGGCCGCGGCGCTCAAGCAGTCGAGAGGCGTGTTCCTGACGCGGGTGAGCGACCCGCTCACCTTCGATGCGTTGCTCGACCGCGTCGGCTCGTCGCCGTGGGCCTGCGTGGCGTGGGAAGAGGAGCG
Source organism: Candidatus Effluviviaceae Genus I sp. (assembly GCA_016867725.1). Lineage (NCBI taxonomy): Bacteria > Candidatus Effluviviacota > Candidatus Effluviviaceae > Candidatus Effluviviaceae Genus I sp. The sequence continues at coordinate 91,538 of VGIX01000001.1, read as the reverse complement.
GGCGGCGCACCTCCGGGAGGCCCTTCGGACCGCCGCAGCGCCGAATGGCCGCCGGACGGCCATGCTGGCCGTCGTCGGCCCCGAGGGGGGCCTGACGTCCGAGGAGGTGGCCGCGCTGGGCCGTGCCGGGGCGACCGCGGTGACCCTCGGCCCCCGCGTCCTCAAGGCCGACTGGGCGGCGGCGGCGCTGGCCGCCGCCGTGGCATGCGAGTCGGGGCGGCTTCTTCCATAGCGCCCACGAAGTGGTTGACAAGCGAATCCTCAGCAGATATCATAACCGCTTTGCGTCATTGCGGATACGCGCGGTCGGGTTCACCGGTCGCGCGGGACTCTGCTGCATCTGGCCGCGCCCACGGCCGTTCCAACTCGAAGGGGTGATCTGAATGCCGGGCGTTCGAGTGAAGGATGGCGAGTCGTTCGACCGTGCCCTCCGCCGATTCAAGAAGCGCTGCGAGAAGGCGGGGGTTCTTGCCGATCTCAGGAAGCACCAGCACTTCGAGAAGCCGAGCGAGCGCAAGAAGCGGAAGCTCAGCGCCGCCAAGCGCAAGGTGAGGAAGCTCAGGCTGAAGCAGCAGAAGGGCGACTAGCCCCGGTCTTGCTCGAGCGAGGTCGTGGGAACCCGGTCTCCTCCCATGCCGGGCATCTGCCGCACGACGCTGCGCCACGCGGGGGGGCTATGAAGCTGCAGAAGCTGTACGAGGCTGCCGTTCAGCACGGCATCTCCGTGGACCCGAGAGGGAAGAAGCGCGTCCTCCAGGAACTCGCCGCGGCGAAGAAGGCCTACGGTGAGCTCAGGAAGGAGGAGAAGGCGCGGTTCGACACGGAGCGCCTGACGAACCCGTACTCCGACAGCCGGATCCTCTGGGGCGACGGGGGCGCGGAGGTCAAGGCGGTCCTCGTCGGCATCGACATCGAGGTCGGGGAGGCCCTGCTCGCCGACAGGCTCATCGCGAAGGGGCGCCGGATCGACGCTCTGTGGGCGCACCACCCGGAGGGGGCGGCGCTCGCGAACCTGGGCGGCGTGATGGCGATGCAGGCCGACATCCTCTCCTCGTTCGGAGTGCCGATCACGGCCGCCGAGGGCCTGATGGAGCCGCGCATCAGAGAGGTCGAGCGGCTCGTCATGCCGACGAACCACATGCGGGCGGTGGACGCCGCGCGGCTGCTCGACATCCCGCTCTTCTGCACCCACACTCCTGCCGACAACTGCGTCGCGGACCACCTGCAGAAGCTCTTCGACCGCAGGAAGCCGGACACCGTGGGAGACGTGGTCGGTCTTCTCCGGGAGATCCCGGAGTATCGGGACGCCGAGCCCGCGGGCATGGGGCTCAAGGTGTTCTCGGGCAGCGCGAAGCGACGCGCGGGCCGCGTCTTCGTCGATATGACGGGAGGAACGAGCGGCTCCGAGAAGACCCTCGAGAGGATCGCCAACACGTCGGACATCGGGACGATCGTGGCGATGCACATTCCGGAGAAGCACCGCGAGGAGGCCGAGAAGCACCACATCAACGTGGTGATCGCCGGCCACGCGGCGAGCGACACCCTGGGGATGAACCTGCTCATCGACGGGGTCGAGAAGGCGACCGGATCGACCTTGACCGTCATCGAGTGCTCCGGTTTCAAGAGGTACCGTCACGGCAGGCGGTAGAGGATCCCACGACCGGCAGACGCTGCGGGAGCGACCATGAACGCTCATGCGCTCGCCGTCCTGGAGTTCGACAAGGTCGTGCGGATGCTCGTCGAGCGGACGTCCTTCGAGCCCGCCTCCGAAGCGGCCGCGCGCCTGGCTCCCATCCACGATCCGGAGACGATCCGCGAGCGCCTCGCGCTTGCCGCGGAGGCGCGTTCTCTTCTCGATCAGGGAGGCGCGATCCCGCTCGGCCGCGCCACGGACATCCGCGACGCCGTGGTCAGAAGCTCCCGCGAGGGCGCGATGCTCTCGCCCGGCGATCTCGCGGCCGTCGCCGGGACCCTCGGGGCCGTCGGCGACGTCCGGCGCGCGCTGGAGGCGCGCCGCGAGGCGTGTCCCCGCGTCTGGCGCATCGCGGACGCCCTCTGCCCCGACGACCGGCTCGTCGATGCCATCCATCGTGCCGTCGATCCCGAGACGCTCGAGGTCCGCGACTCCGCCAGCAGGGAGCTCGCGAGGATCCGTCGGGCGATCGGGTCCACGAGGAGCAAGCTGGACGAGAAGCTCGCGACGATCCTCGACAGCGCGTCGAGCGCGGACGCCGTGCAGGAGGCGGCGGTCCACATCCGGAACGGGCGGCGCGTGCTCCCCGTCAAGAGGACCGCTCGGGCGAAGATCAGGGGGATCGTGCACGACCAGTCCGCGAGCGGCTCGACCGTGTTCGTCGAGCCGCTCGCGACGGTGCCGCTCAACAATGAGCTCGCGCAGCTCGCGGCCGCCGAGCGTGACGAGATCGAGCGCGTCCTGAGGGCTCTCACGGCGGACGTGGGGGCGCGCGCGGCGGACCTCTCCCGGTCGGTCGTCGCTCTGGGGGAGCTGGACTACGCGAGGGCGAGCGCCGTCCTCTCGCGCGATCTCGACTGCGTGGCGGCGGCCGTGAGCGACACGCCCGTGATCAGGCTGAGGTCCGCGCGGCATCCGGTCCTGGCGGCGGTGGCCGCGCGGAGCGGCGGGAGGGTCGTGCCGCTCGATCTCGACCTGGGTCCGGGGGCCACGACCGTGGTCATCTCCGGCCCCAATGCCGGCGGCAAGACCGTGGCCCTCAAGACCGCGGGGCTCCTGGCGCTGATGACGCAGTGCGGGCTGCACGTGCCCGCGGCGCCAGGGACGGAGCTCGGCGTGTTCCGCGACGTGTTCGCGGACATCGGGGACGAGCAGTCCATCGAGAGGAGCCTCTCGAGCTTCTCGTCGCACCTCACGGTCGTCCGGGAGATCCTCGACGAGGCGGACGCCGGCGTGCTGGTGCTTCTGGACGAGCTGGGGGCGGGGACCGACCCGGACGAGGGTTCCGCTCTGGCGATCGCGATCCTCGAGGACCTCACGGCCCGCGCGGCGCCGACGGTGGCGACGACGCACCTGGGGTCCGTCAAGATCCACGTTCACGACCGCGAGGGCATGACGAACGCGTCGATGTCCTTCGACCCCAACACGCTCGAGCCGACGTTCCGGCTCGTGACCGGCGTGCCCGGCGCAAGCCACGGGCTTGCGATCGCCGAGGCCCGCGGGCTGCCCGGGCGCGTCACGGCCAGGGCCCGCGCGCTGAGGGACCAGGGGGCCGCCATGATCGACGGGCTGCTGGTCGACCTCGCGGAGCGGCAGCGAGCCCTGGCCGCGGCCCTGGAGCGCGCCCGCGTGGACGAGGAGCGCGCCCGGCTCCTCGCCGCGGACCACGAGGAGCGGCTCGCGGCCGTGAAGGAGGAGCGCAGGCGCATCCGCCAAGAGGCGCTCGACGAGGCGCGCGGCATTCTCGACGGCGCGACGTCGCTTGTGGAGGAGATCGTGCGCGAGCTCAGGGCGAAGGACGCCGCGCGCGAGGCCATCAAGGCGGCGCGTCAGAAGCTGGAGAGGCGGCGGGCGGAGGCGGCGCGCGCGGCCGACGAGAGCCGCAGGGTCGAGAAGCCCGACGCGGGGGCGAAGCCGGCATCGCTCGTCCCGGGCATGCGCGTGCGCGTCGCGAGCCTCGGGCGGGAGGGCGAGCTCCTCTCGCCGCCCGACGGGAAGGGGAAGGTCCGCGTCCGCATCAGGAGCGCGGAGGTCGCCGTCGACGCCTCGGATCTCCGCGAGCCGGATCGGGCGACGCAGGCGAGCGCGCCGCGCGCCGAGGTCGTGTACGTTCCGCCCGAGGACGAGGCTCCCGCGACGGAGCTCATGCTGCTCGGGATGAGGACCGACGAGATCGGCGACGCGATCGACAGGTTCGTGAGCTCGGCGCTCGTTCAGGGGCTCGAGGTCGTGCGCATCGTGCACGGCAAGGGCACCGGCGCGCTGCGGACGAAGACGCACGAGTTGCTGAGAGGGCACCCGTCGGTCAAGTCGTTCCGCCTCGGCCGCTGGGGCGAGGGCGACACCGGCGTGACGATCGTGGAACTCGCGTAGGCGGGGGCGATGGCGAGGATCTCCCAGGATCTCATCGACCAGGTCAGGGCCGCGAGCGACATCGTGGACGTGATCTCGGACAGGATCCAGCTCAGGAAGGCCGGCCGCAACTACCGCGGGCTGTGTCCCTTCCATCAGGAGAAGACGCCCTCGTTCAACGTGAGTCCGGAACGGCAGATCTACCACTGCTTCGGGTGCGGGGCGGGCGGCAACGTCATCTCGTTCCTCATGGAATTCGACAAGCTGAGCTTCCCCGAGGCCCTGAGGGAGCTCGCCGACCGCGCCGGCATCGTGCTCCCGAGCAGGAGCGGGAGAGACGCCGACGAGGACCCCATCTACGAGGCGAACCGCGTCGCGACGGCCTACTTCCGGAAGTGCTTCGCCGGGGGCGCCGGCGAGGCGGCGCGCGCGTACGCGGCGTCGAGGGGACTTCGCGACGAGTCGGTGAACGCGCTCGAGATCGGGTACGCGCCCCCCGGCTGGGACGGGCTCATCAAGGCGGCCGGGAGGGAAGGGGTCGAACCCGCGCTCCTCGAGGAGGCGGGTCTCGTCATCAGGCGCGACGGTGGCGGCTGGTACGACCGCTTCAGGGACCGGCTCGTGTTCCCGCTGGCCCTTCCGGGCGGCCGCGTCGTCGGCTTCGGTGGGCGCGCGCTCGGCGACCAGGAGCCCAAGTACCTGAACTCGCCGGAGACGCGCGTGTACCACAAGGGGCGCTACCTGTACGGCCTCGCGCAGGCGAAGACGGCCATCCGGGCCGCGCGCGAGGCCGTGCTCGTCGAAGGCTACATGGACGTCGCGTCGCTTCGCGAGGCGGGCTTCGTGACCGCGGTGGCGTCGGCCGGCACGGCGCTGACGCCGGATCAGGCGGGCGTCATCGGCAAGCTCGCCGAGAAGGTGTTCGTCGCCTACGACGGCGACGCCGCGGGGACGGCGGCGGCCGTGAAGGCGTCCGAGCTCCTCGTGGCGCTCGGGCTCAAGGTGCGTCTCGTCCGCCTCCCCGAGGGCGCCGACCCTGACTCGTACGTGCGCTCCGGCGGGGCCGCGGCGTTCCGCGCCGCGCTCGAGTCGGCGACGGACTTCATCGACTTCGTCGTGGCGCTGCGGGCCCCCCGCACGCCCGAGGCGCGGGAGGCCGCCGCGCGCACCCTGCTCGAGACGGTGTCCCGCATCGAGGACCCGCTCAAGGCGGACCTCATGCTCGAGAAGGTGGCGTCCGTGCTGTCCATCGGCCGGGCGGCTCTCTCGCGGGCGTGCGACGCGCGGCGGGCCGAGCTCACGGGCGGGCGTAGACCGCGGCCGGCCGGCGAGGTCCGCGACGCGGACCGAGCGCCTGCGTCGGTCGCGGCCCAGAAAGGGCTTCTGGGTCTCGTGGTCGCCGGGGGCGACGCGGCGAGGCGCGTGCGCGGCGAGGTGGACCTCTCGGAGTTCACGGACCCCCTCGTCAGAGCCGTGGCCGAGCGCGTGTACGCCGCGGGCGACACCGTGGACGTCGCCGGCCTCTCCCAGGGTCTGGGGCGCGAGGAGCTCTCGATCCTCACCGAGGTGTCTCTGCTTCCCGGCGGCGACGACGATGGCGCGCGGCTGTGCGAGGACTATATTCGAACGCTCAGGCGGCTTCAGGTGGAGGCCGAGATCCGGGCCGTGGAAGACGACATCCGGGCCGCCGAGCTGACGGACGACGAGTCGCGGCTCCTGGCGGGCGTGGCCAGGCGGCAGGAGCTTGCCCGGCGGCTGACGGAGCTCTCCGTCGGCGGTTGATGCATCGCGGAGGACCGCGGAGGCGAGGCGAACGGCATGGCGAAACGGTCGGCGGACAAGATCATCGCTGCTGTGCGCGAGCACGTCGGAGGCTCGGGCGCCCTGACGTACGAGGAGCTCGGGAGCTACTTCGGCAGCGACCTCGACATCGAGCTCGTGGACGACGTCTACTGCGGCCTCACCGCGGCCGGCATCGAGGTCGTTGATCAGAAGACCCGCGAGGCGAAGCGGAAGCACGAGGCGAAGAAGCGCGCGAAGGCGCAGCCGAAGCTCCGCTTCGACGATCCCGTCCGCATGTACCTCCGCGAGATGGGCCAGGTCAAGCTCCTCGACCGCGAGGGCGAGGTCGAGATCTGCAAGCGCATCGAGCAGGCCGAGCGCATGGCGTACGAGGCGGTCTTCGAGTCGCTGACGACGATGAAGCGGCTCTCGGCCGTCGCCGAGCGGCTCAAGGGCGACAAGCTGCGCGTCGATCGCGTCATCCGCGTGGACCGCAAGCGCAAGAGCCCCGGAGGGCGCGACGAGCGGCGACGGTTGGTCGCGAGACTCGAGCGCATCGCGCGCCTCGACGCCGAGCGCCGGCGGCTGGAGGAGAAGGTCAGGCGGATGCCGACGTCGCGCGCCGCCCAGACGCGCAAGGCGATCGACGCGAGACAGCGCGCGCTCCAGACCGAGATCCGGCGGCTCGCGCTGCACCCGCGACAGGTCACGCGGAACGCCGCCCGCATCAACGAGCTCGTCGAGAAGCTCGATCAGCACGAGCAGGAGGTCCGCGGCCTCACGGAGCAGCACGCCGCGGCGCAGAAGAAGCTCGAACGGCTCGCCGCCAAGCGCAAGCCGGGCAAGAAGGGCACGCAGGCCGCGAAGAAGACCCCCGGCCCGAGCCCGGCGGCGCTCAGGAAGGAGGTCGCCTCCTTCGCCAACGAGGTGAGGAACAAGCGACGGGCCGTGCGGAGGATCGAGCGCGAGTGCGGCCTCCCGGCAGCGCAGATGAAGGACATCGCGGACAGGATCCGCCGGGGCGACGCCGAGGCGCGGCGCGCGAAGACGGAGATGGTCGAGGCGAACGTCCGCCTCGTCATCTCGATCGCGAAGCGGTACACGCACCGGGGTCTCGACTTCCTCGACCTGATCCAGGAGGGCAACACCGGGCTCATGCGCGCGGTCGAGAAGTTCGACTACACCAGAGGCTACAAGTTCTCGACCTACGCGACGTGGTGGATCCGTCAGGCCATCACGAGGGCGATCGCCGACCAGGCGCGGACGATCCGCGTCCCGGTCCACATGATCGAGGCGATCAACAAGGTCGTGCGGACGACCAGGCAGATGGTGCAGGAGGAGGGGCGAGACCCGCTCGTGGACGAGATCGCGGACCGGCTCGACCTTTCCGAGGACAAGGTCAAGGGAATCCTCAAGGCCGCGCAGCAGCCGATCTCGCTCGACCGCCCCATCGGCGAGGACGAGGACTCGAGCCTCGGCGACTTCGTCGAGGACACGAAGGTCGTCTCGCCGTCGGAGTACGCGTCGTTCAGGCTCCTGCAGCAGGAGATCAACCAGGTCCTCGGGGAGCTCGACGCGCGGGAGGAGAGGATCATCCGGCTGCGGTTCGGGCTGGACAAGGACAAGGCGCCCATGACGCTCGAGGAGGTCGGCGCCATCTTCGGCGTCACGAGAGAGCGCGTGCGGCAGATCGAGAAGAAGGCCATCCAGAAGCTCCGTCACTACAAGAGGAGGAACCGCCTGAAGGGGTACATCGATCTGCCGTGACGTCGTCGGGTTGACACCGACGACGGGGCCGTGCTAGACTGCGTCGGGCCCGGGCCCATAGCTCAGCGGTAGAGCAGCGGACTCATAATCCGTAGGTCCTTGGTTCGAATCCGAGTGGGCCCACCAGCGGCTGCATTGCGGTCGGGCGATTAGCTCAGCTGGTTAGAGCGCCGGTCTCACATACCGGAGGTCACTGGTTCAAGTCCAGTATCGCCCACCACCAACGCTTCGATAGGCGCGGAGGCAGGCCCGTGCGCGAGGTGCTCGAAGCGCTCCTTGATCTTCAACGGATCGACGTGGAGCTCGCCGGACTCGAGGCGGCGAAGGCCCGGCTGCCGAGGAGGCTCTCCGAGCTTGCCCTGCAGAAGGAGCGCCTCCGCGCGGCGGTCGCCGACGTCGAGGAGAAGCTGGCGGCGGCGCGCAGCGACCTCGTGCGGCGGCAGCGCGACCTGGACGGTCTCGCGGCGAAGCGCAACGACCTCATCGGGCGTCAGCTCATCATCAAGACGAACGCGGAGTACGCCGCGCTCACGCACGAGATCGAGTTCGTGAAGCGGGACATCGCGGAGGGAGAGGACGCCGTCCTGCGGCTCATGGAGGACGCCGAGAGGCTTGCGGCGGACGTCGAGGCCGTCAGGGCGAACGCGGAGCGGGAGACCCAGGCGATCGACGGGCGCATCGAGGAGCTGACGAAGCAGCTCGAGGCCGCCGGCGATGACGTCGCCGTGAAGCGCGACGAGCGCCTCAGGACCTCGAAGCGCGTGGACCCCACGACGCTCGCGAGATACGAGAGGATCCTCGCAAGCAAGGGAGACACGGCCGTTGCCGCGATCGAGAACGGCACCTGTTCGGGGTGTCACATGCGGCTTCCGCAGCAGACCATCATCGAGGTGCGGCGCGGGCAGCAGTTCAGGCTCTGTGAGGGGTGCGGGCGGATCCTGTCGTGGAGGGGGGAGGGGGGCGGTGGGTAGGTCGGAGGAGCGGGTGATCCTGTCCATCCTCGACGGGACTGGCTGGAAGGCGGCGGCAGCCGGCGCCGGCATCGACGAGCGCCGTGCGGAGAGCTTCCTGGCGGGCGTGGCGAAGATCGCGGCGAGGCTCGGCGAACGCCCCGAGCGCGAGGCGCCGCCGGTCGCCGAGGCCACCGGCGGGCGACGCGCGCGGCGGGCGGGGACGCACGAGGAGCTGGTCCTGCACACGGACGGCGCCTCGTCGGGCAACCCGGGTCCGTCAGGCGCCGGGGTCGTCATCGCCGACGCCTCGGGCGGCATCGTTGAGGAGATCCACCGGCACATCGGGCACGCGACCAGCAACGCCGCCGAGTACGAGGCGGTCCGGCTCGGGCTGTCGAGGGCCGTCGCGCTGGGAGCCAGACGCGTGCGCGTCCGACTCGACAGCGAGCTCATCGCCCGCCAGCTCAGCGGCCGATACAAGGTGCGGCACCCCGGCCTCCTCGACGCCTTCCTCAAGGTCGAGGCGCTCATCTCGCGGCTCGACGACGTCAGGTTCGAGGCGATCCCACGAGAGAAGAACGCCCGCGCGGACCGGCTCGCCCGATTGGGGGCGCGCCGCCGCGGGTGAAACGCAGGCGTGCCGGCGCGCCGGCCGCCACAGTCAAGGCCAGGGGGCGGGGAGGAGACCAGGCGGTCGCGGGTTCGGCTTCGGCCGTCCCGAGGAAAGTCCGAGCTCCGCAGGGCAGGGTGCTGGGCAACTCCCAGTGGGAGCGATCCCAAGGAAAGTGCCACAGAAAGGGAAACCGCCTAAGGGGCCCCTCCGGGGCTCCCGGCAAGGGTGAAAAGGTGAGGTAAGAGCTCACCAGTGCTCCCGGCGACGGGGGCAGCTTGGAAAACCCCACCCGGAGCGAGACCAAGTAGGAGAGGAGAAGCGGCCCGCTTCGCTATGACTCTCGGGTAGGTCGCTCGAGGCGCCGGGCAACCGGCGTCCCAGATGAATGACCGCCACGGAAGGTCATCCCTTCCGACAGAACTCGGCTTACGGCCTGCTCTCTGCCCCAGGACACACCAGGACGACGGTCATGACACGGTCACCGGAGCGTGCGGCGGCTTCGCCGCCCCGGCTCAGCGAGGTCGCGCAATCGAGGACGAAGTGGAGGCTCCCGGACGGCGGCGTCTCGGAGTCGGCGCGCGCCCTCGCGGCGGAGATGGGCGTGCCGACGGCGTTCGCCTCGGTGCTCGTCACCCACGGCATCGCGACGGAGGCGGAGGCCCGCGCCTTCCTCTCCCCGGACCGCGCGACGCTGTGCGACCCGGAGGATCTGCCCGACCTCGAGCCCGCCCTCGCGCGCCTTCGCGAGGCCATCGACCGGCGGGGGCGCGTGTTCGTCTGCGGCGACTACGACGTCGACGGCATCACGTCGGTCGTGCTCGTCAAGCGCTGCCTCGAGTCGGCCGGCGCTTCCGTCGGCTACTACATCCCCAACCGTCTGATCGAGGGGTACGGGCTCTCGGAGGGCGGCGTCCTCGCGGCGAGGGACTTCGGGGCGGACCTCATCGTGACCGTGGACAGCGGCGTCACCGGGCACGACGAGATCGGCATGGCCCGGTCGCTCGGGATCGACTCGATCGTCATCGACCACCACGAGCCGCAGGACGACCTGCCCCCCGCGCTGGCCGTCGTGGATCCCAAGCGGAAGGACTCGCGCTATCCGTTCAAGGACCTTGCCGGCGTCGGAGTCGCGTTCAAGGTCATGGAGGCGCTCGCGCGGGACTACCGGGACGTCGCCTACACCGTCGAGGAGAGCCTCGACCTCGTCGCCATCGGCACCGTCGCCGACATCGTGCCGCTCGTGTCCGAGAACCGCGTGCTCACGACGCTCGGCCTCGAGCGGCTGCGCGTGACCTCCAACGCCGGGCTGCGCGCGCTCATGGACGTGGCGGGCGTCGAGTCGCTCGGGGCCCGGGCCTCCCACATCGGCTTCGCCCTCGGCCCGCGGCTCAACGCCGCCGGTCGCCTCGGTGACGCCCGGATCGGCGTGGAGCTGCTCACGACCGACGACAGCGCGAAGGCCGCGGCGATGGCGAAGCAGCTGGACCTCGAGAACCGGAGGCGCAGGGAGCTCGAGTGCCGCGTGCTCGATCAGGCGACGCGCATGATCGACGAGTCCTCGCTCCTGGACAGCCGGCTCTCCATCGTTCTCTGGTCCTCCGAGTGGCACCCCGGCGTCATCGGGATCGTGGCCTCGCGCATCGCGAAGCTCCACAACCGGCCGACGATCCTGCTGTCCGTGGCCGACGGCGCCTGCAAGGGATCGGGCCGGAGCATCCCGGGCTTCGACCTCCACGCCGCGCTCGCCGAGTGCCGGCACTGCCTCGACAGCTTCGGGGGACACCGCCACGCCGCCGGCGTCTCGCTGGCCGAGGGCCGCCTCGACGAGTTCTCCTCCTGCATCGAAGCCGCCGTGTCGCGCTCGCTCACGCCGGCCGACCTCGTTCCCGTCGTGGACGTGGATGCCATCGTCTCGCTCGACGAGTGCGACTTCGAGCTCGTGAGGCTCATGGCCGGCATGCGCCCCTTCGGCGTCGGCAACCCCGAGCCCGTGCTGGGTGCGACGGGCGTGAAGCTCGTCTCGGCGCGCTCGGTCGGGAACGGGCACCTCAAGATGACGGTGGCGCAGGGAGACCGAGTCATGGACGCCATCGGCTTCGGCATGGCGGACGCCCTCGCCGACCTCCGCGCCGGAGGCGGCACCGTGTCCCTCGCCTTCGTGCTCGAGGAGAACACCTGGCGCGGCGTGACGGGCCTGCAGCTTCGCCTCAGGGACGTGCAGACCGGGCCGGGCTAGGGCCTCCACCCAACGCGCGACCGCGCGGGCGGTGCTTTCCGATGACGGGAACCGAGTTCGCAGCCAGAGCTCTCGAGCTCGACCCGAGGCTCTCGACCGACCTCGTGGCGCGCGCGCACGACCTCGCCGCCGCCGCGCACGCGGGGCAGGCGCGGAGGTCCGGGGACGACTACATCGTTCACTGCGAGGAGGTCGGTCTCATCCTCGCCGAGCTCAGGCTCGACTCCGCGACCGTGGCGGCCGGGCTCCTCCACGACGCCGTCGAGCAGGGCAACGTCGCGCTCGACGATCTGCGACGCGGGTTCGGGGACGAACTCGCCGAGCTCGTCGACGGCGTCACGAAGATCACCGGCCTTCGGTTCGAGAGCCGGGAGCGGGAGCAGGCGGAGAACTTCCGCAAGATGCTCCTCTCCGTGGTCAGGGACATCCGCATCATCCTCGTCAAGCTCGCCGACCGCCTCCACAACATGCGGACGATCTCCCACCTGGAGCCCGAGCAGATCGCGCGCATCTCCCGCGAGACGCAGGAGATCTACGCGCCGCTGGCGGGGCGCTTCGGCATGGGGCGCATCCAGCGCGAGCTCGAGGACCTTGCCTTCATGCGGCTCGAGCCCGCGGCGTACCGCGAGCTCAGCGAGGCCGTCGACGCGACGCGCGCCGACCACGAAGCGATCGTCACGGAGGTCACCGGTCCCATCCGCGACCTCCTCGCGAGCGAGGGCGTGGAAGCGCAGATCTCGGGGCGGGTGAAGCACCTGTCGAGCCTCCGCCGGAAGATGCTCGCGCGGAGCAAGCGACTCGACGAGATCCACGACTTCTTCGCGGTCAGGATCATCACGGGCGGCATCGGCGACTGCTACCGAATCCTCGGTCTCGTGCACACGCTCTTCGCTCCCGTCCACGAGCTCATCAAGGACTACGTCGCCTCGCCGAAGGCCAACGGGTACCGGTCACTCCACACGACCGTGCTGGGGCCGCGGCGCCGGCTGGTGGAGATCCAGATCCGCACGCCCGAGATGCACGAGCAGGCGGAGGTCGGCATCGCAGCGCACTGGGCGTACAAGGAGGGGCGGGCGGGGGACGAGCTCCTGAGAAGGCGTCTCGCGTGGGTGAGGCAGCTCCTCGAGGGCAACGTGGACGTCACCGAAGCGTCCGAGTTCCTCGAAGCGCTCAAGGTGGACCTGTACCGCGACGAGATCTTCGTGTTCACGCCCAAGGGCGACGTGAAGGAGCTGCCGAAGGGGGCCACGCCGCTCGACCTCGCCTACGCCGTGCACACCGACGTCGGCAACTCGTGCGCGGGCGCGCGGGTGAACGGGCGGCTCGTGCCGATCAGGCACGCGCTCGAGAGCGGTGACACCGTGGAGATCATCAGGTCCGACTCGGCCCGGCCCAGCCGCGACTGGCTGAACCAGGTCGCGACGTCGCGGGCGAAGAGCAGGATCAGGCACTTCCTGAGGATCCAGGCCGACGGCGAGAGCGTCGTGCTCGGCCGGCGGATCATCGACCGGGAGATCCGGAAGGCCGGGCCGGCCGCCAGGGACGTCGCGCTCGACGACGTGGCGCAGAGCTTCGGACTCGACGGCGCGCAGGAGCTCGCGGCCGCCGTGGGACGCGGCGAGGTCGGCGTGACCGACCTGGCGCGACGCCTCCGACCCGAGGCGGAGCGCCCGGCCGGCATCGTGGGCCGCATCGCGCGGCGCGTCGTCCGTCGCGACGCGGGCATCAGACTCGACGGGATCAGCGACGTCATGATCCACTTCGCCAGGTGCTGCCAGCCGCTGCCCGGGGACCAGATCGTGGGGATCATCACGCGCGGCCGGGGCGTCTCGGTCCATCGCGTGGACTGCCCCAACACCTTCGCCCCCAGCGTGGACGAGGACCACAGGATCAAGGTCGAGTGGGACGTCAGGCAGGGGCAGACGTTCCCAGCCGGCTTCGTCGTCACGGGTTCTCCCCGCCGCGACTTCCTCGCCGACGTCTCCAAGGCCATCTCGGACCAGGGCGTCGAGGTCTCGTCGGCCACGCTCGCGTCGGAGGACGGGCTGGCGGTGGCGCGCTTCGACGTCGAGGTGGGCAACCTCCACAGGCTGAGGAAGCTCCTTCGAGCGGTGTCGGCGGTCCGGGGCGTGCGGGGCGTCGAGCGGAGGCGCGGTACCGGGGAGTCGGCGACCTCGCGCCCGAGGGAGGAGCCGTGAGGGCGGTGGTCCAGCGGGTGCGCTCTGGCGCCGTAACGGTCGGGGGCGAGGCGGTCGCCGCCATAGGCCACGGACTCGTCGTCCTGCTCGGCGTCGCGCTCGGCGACACCGCCGACGACGCGGCGCGGCTCGCGTCCAGGGTCGCGGGCCTGAGGATCTTCGACGACGGCGCGGGGAAGATGAACCTCTCGGCGCTCGAGACGGGAGGGGCCGCGCTTGTCGTCTCGCAGTTCACGCTCCTTGCCGACTGCCGCCGTGGGAGGCGCCCGAGCTTCGCCGCCGCGGCGGGCGCCGAGGAGGGGCGGGCGCTGTACGAGCGCTTCGTCGAGCTCCTCAGGGGCGAGGGGCTTCCGGTGGAGACCGGCAGGTTCGGCGCCCACATGCTGCTCGCGCTCGAGAACGACGGGCCGGTCACGCTCGTCGTGGACAGCAGAGAGGGGCGCGACCCCTCATGACGGAGGCCGCGTGTCCTGCGGGTTCGTGAGCGATCTCGTGGATGAGCCGCCGCTCGTGCTCGCCTCGGCGTCACCCAGGCGACGGAGGATCCTCGAAGGCCTCGAGCTCGACTTCGTCGTGGACCCGACCGGCATTCCCGAGGACGCGGCCGCGGGGGAGACGCCGGCCGAGCACGTCGTCAGACTCGCCCGCGCCAAGGCCGACGCCTCCGCGCGCGGGCGCGACCGCGGCACCGTGCTCGGCGCCGACACGATCGTCGTGCTCGACGGAGCCCTGCTCGGCAAGCCGGAAGGCCCGGCGGACGCGGCCCGGATGCTGCGGACCATCAGCGGCCGGTGGCACGAGGTGTACACCGGGATCGCGCTCGTGCGGTGCTCGGACGGCGCCGTCGTGTCCGGGTTCGAGCGCACGCGGGTGCTCGTTCGCGACCTGACCGGTCGCGAGATCGACGCCTACGTCGCCGGCGGCGAGCCGCTGGACAAGGCGGGCGCGTACGCGATCCAGGAGTGCGGGGCGGCTCTCGTGGAGCGCGTGGACGGCTGCTTCTACAACGTCGTGGGGCTTCCCGTGGTGCGGCTCCTGTCGCTTCTTCGGGAGCTCGGAGCGGCGCCGGGCTGACGGAGGATCGATGCCGGGACCACTTCCCGTGAGGACCATCGAGTGGCTTGGGGACCGCGTGAGGTTCGTGGACCAGACGCGGCTTCCGGACGAACTCGCGTTCGTCGAGACGCGCGACCACCGCGTCGTGGCGGACGCGATCTCGCGGCTCGCGATCCGGGGAGCGCCGGCCATCGGCGTCGCGGCCGCGCTCGGCGTGGCGCTGGCGGCCCTGGAGAGCCGCGCGCCGGACGCCGTGGGCCTTGCGCGGGACGTCGAGGAGGCCGCGCGCGCTCTCGAGTCCACGCGGCCGACCGCGGTGAACCTGCGCTGGGCCGTGGAGAGGATGCGCGCGGCGCTCAGGCGCTCCGCCGCGGGCGGCCCGGACGCGGCGCGCGCGGCGCTCGTCGAGGAGGCCGTCGCCGTGATGGAGGAGGACCGCGAGCTCTGCGGGAGGATCGGCGCGCACGGCGCGTGTCTCATCGCTGACGGGGACACGGTCCTCACGCACTGCAACGCCGGCGCGCTCGCAACGGCCGGCGACGGCACCGCGCTCGCCGTCGTCTACGCCGCGGCGGCCGAGGGGAAGCGCGTTCGCGTGCTCGCCGACGAGACCCGGCCGCTCCTGCAGGGGGCGCGGCTCACCGCGTGGGAGCTTCAGGCGAGGGGCATCGACGTCACGGTGCAGTGCGACGGCGCGGCGGCCTCGGCGATCGCCGGCGGCGCGGTGTCGCTCGTGATCGTCGGCGCCGACCGGATCGCCCACAACGGCGACGTCGCGAACAAGGTCGGCACGCTGCCGCTGGCCATCGCCGCGATGCGGTACGGCGTGCCCTTCTACGTGGCGGCCCCGTACTCGACGATCGATCCGACGGCGGCCACGGGCGCCGACATCCCGATCGAGGAGCGCTGCGCCGATGAGGTCGTCCTCTGCGGAGGGCGTCGCGTGGCGCCCGAGGGCGTCCGGGTGCGGAACCCGGCGTTCGACGTCACCCCGGCCGACCTCGTGACGGCGATCGTGACCGACCGCGGCGTGCTGAGGCCGCCGTACGGGGCGTCCCTCGTCGGCGCCCTGGGCAGGACGGAGCCTTGACAGCCCAGGAGTCGCCTGCTACACTCGCTCGTTCTGAAGAAGCGGCAGGAGGGGATCTGCCGCACTGAGCCGAGCGCGTTCGGGCCCCGGGGTCGCCCCGCGTCGTCGGGGAGCTCCGGGCGCCGGCGGTTCGGCGTGCCCTTGTGATGCCGGAGGTGTGGTTCGATGCCAACGCATGTCACGAAGCCGGGAGAGGTGGTCCGGCAGCACTTCGTGGTCGACGCCGAGGGGCAGGTCCTCGGACGGCTGGCCTCGAAGGTCGCTTCGGTCCTGAGAGGGAAGCACAAGGTCGTGTTCTCGCCCTCCGTGGACGCCGGGGACTTCGTCATCGTCGTCAACGCCGCCAAGATCGAGATCACCGGCAAGAAGCTGGATCAGCACAGCTACTTCAGCCACAGCGGCTACCCGGGGGCGGCGCGGTACCTCAAGATGCGCAAGCTCATGGAGGCGGCCCCCGACAGGGTCGTCCGTCATGCCGTGAAGGGGATGCTCCCGAAGAACAAGCTCGGGCGGAGGATGCTCAAGAAGCTCCGCGTGTACGCGGGGCCCGAGCATCCCCACGAGGCGCAGAGGCCTGAGCCGCTCAGCATCTGAACGAGGGTGGCCGGCGCGGACCGGCCGAAAGGAGACGCTGGATGACAGGCGCGTTGCGGGCAGTGGGACGGCGCAAGGAGGCGATCGCACGCGTGCGGCTCGTTCCGGGCACGGGACAGCGCACGGTGAACGGGCGCGCGCTCGACGCGTACTTCCCCCGCTCCACCGTCGTGAAGACGGTCCTCGAGCCCCTCGAGTTGACCTCGACGCTCGACCGCTACGATCTTCACGCGAACGTGACGGGCGGCGGCATCACGGGGCAGGCGGGAGCGGTGAGGCTGGGGATCGCGCGGGCGCTGATCCGGCTGGACGAGAACCACCGCAAGCCGCTCAAGCAGGCCGGGATGCTGACGCGCGACCCGAGGGTGAAGGAGCGCAAGAAGTACGGCCAGAAGGGCGCTCGCAAGAGGTTCCAGTTCTCGAAGAGGTAGTGGTGGGAGGACCCCGCTTCGGCCGCCGCGCGCGGAGGGAGACGGGGATCACGCACGCGGCCCGACCGACACGGGGGTCCGCTTCCGGCGACGCCGGGCGCGGCCCGAGCGGGGAGACGGTCGCGGAGGCACGAACCTGAGGGAAGGAGTCCGGACGATGACCGCACCCGACATGCGCGCCCTGCTCGAAGCGGGCGTCCATTTCGGCCACCAGACCCATCGGTGGAACCCCAAGATGAAGCCGTTCATCTTCATGAAGAGGAACGGGATCCACATCATCGACCTCGCGAAGACCGTCGCCTGCATGCAGACGGCCCAGGCCGCCGTGAACGACGTCGTCACGCGCGGCGAGCGCATCCTCTTCGTGTGCACGAAGAAGCAGGGCCAGCAGATCGTGCGCGAAGAGGCCCTGCGGTGCGGGATGCCCGCCGTGACGGAGCGGTGGCTCGGGGGGACGCTCACGAACCTGCGCACGATCCGGAAGAGCGTTCGGCGTCTCGAGGACATCGAGAAGATGTCCCAGGACGGGACCTACGAGTTCATCCCGAAGAAGGAAGCGCTTCACTACGAGCGCGAGAAGGCGAAGCTCGACAAGGTCCTCGCCGGCTTCCGCGAGATGGACAGGCTCCCCGGGCTGCTGTTCGTGGTGGACACCCGGAAGGAGCGCATCGCGGTGAACGAGGCGAACAAGCTCGGCATCCCGATCATCGGCATCCTCGACACCAACGCCGATCCGGAGAAGATAGCCTACCCGATCCCCGGCAACGACGACGCCATCCGGTCCATCAAGCTCATCACCGCGTTCATCGCCGACGCCGTCCTCGACGCGCGGGCGTCCCAGCTCGAGGGACGGGATGTCGCCCCCGTCGAGGTCGCGCAGGAGTCGGCCAGCGCGGAGAGCGTCGTCCAGTAGACGGGGCGCGCCGCCGCGGCGGCGCGTATCGGTGCTCCAGTTCGTGACCCACCCATCCGGAAGGAGCGTCATGGAGATCACAGCTGCCCTGGTCATGCAACTCCGGGAGAAGACCGGCGCCGGCGTGATGGACTGCAAGGTGGCCCTGGCCGCGACGGGCTGCGACGTCGAGAAGGCCGTCGAGCACCTCCGCAAGAGCGGCGTGCTCAAGGCCGCGAAGAGGGCCGACCGGGCCACGGGGGACGGCCTCATCGTCTCGTACGTGCACCCGGGGTCGAAGCTCGCCGTGCTCGTCGAGATCAACTGCGAGACCGACTTCGTCGCGCGCACGGAGCAGTTCCAGACCTTCGCGAAGGACATCGCGATGCACGTCGCGGCGCAGAATCCCGTCTGCGTCGGCCGCGAGGACGTCCCCGAGGCGCTCCTCGCCAAGGAGCGAGAGATCTACCTGGAGCAGGCGAGGGCGACCGGCAAGCCGGAGAACGTCCTGGCGCGCATCGTGGACGGCCGCGTTGAGAAGTTCTTCTCCGAGGCCTGCCTCATGGAGCAGCCGTTCGTGAAGAACCCGGACGTCACCGTGAGCGACCTCGTCAAGCAGATGATCGCGAGCTTCGGCGAGAACATCCGCATCCGGCGGTTCGTGAGGATGAAGCTCGGGGAGGACCTCCCGGGCGCAGAGAAGCCGGCGTCCGATGGCTGCGGCGTATAGGCGCGTCATCCTCAAGGTGAGCGGCGAGGCGCTGTCCGGCGACGGGAGACCGATCTCGCCGGAAGCCGTCTTGCGCCTTGCCTCCGAGGTCAAGGCCGCGGTCGACCTCGGCGTTGAGGTCGGGCTCGTGGTCGGCGGGGGCAACATCGTCCGCGGCGTCACGGTCGCGGGCGGGGCCGACGCCCGCGTCGCGGCCGACCACATGGGGATGGTCGCGACGATCCTGAACGCCCTCGCGCTCAGGGCGGCCTTCGCGTCGCTCGGCGTGAGGGCCTCGGTCATGTCTGCCGTCCCGTGCGGCCCCCTGGCCGACCCCTACGACCACCGCAGGGCCGGCGCTCTCCTCTCCGAGGGCGCGGTCGTCGTCTTCGCGGCCGGCACCGGCAACCCGTTCTTCTCGACCGACTCGGCTGCCGCTCTCCGCGCCGCGGAGCTGGGCGCCGACGCGCTCCTCAAGGCCACCAAGGTCGACGGCGTGTACGACTCCGACCCCGTGAAGAATCCCTCGGCGAGGCGCTTCGAGACGCTCACCCACCTCGACGTGATCAAGGGCGGTCTGGCGGTCATGGACCTGACCGCCGTCTCGCTGTGCAGGCAGCAGAAGCTGCCGATCGTTGTCTTCGCCCTCTCCACGCCGGGCAACGTGGCCCGCGCCGTGAGGGGCGAGACGATCGGCACGCGCGTCATGGAGGAGTAGCCGATGGAGCGGTTCGTGGCCGACACCAGACAGAGGATGGAGAAGACCATCGAGACCGTGAAGAAGGAGTTCACCAAGATCCGCACGGGGAAGGCGACCGTCTCGCTGCTCGACGGCGTCCGCGTCGACGCCTACGGCAACACGATGCCGCTTCGGCAACTCGCCAACATCAGCGTCCCCGAGGCGCGCCTGCTCGTCGTCCAGCCGTGGGACAAGAAGATGCTCGGCCCCATCGAGAAGGCGATCCAGGCCGCCGACCTGGGGCTGAACCCGTCCAACGACGGGCACCTGATCCGGGTCCCGATCCCGCCCCTGACGGAGGAGCGGCGCAAGGAGCTCGTGCGCCTCGTCCACAAGCTGGCGGAGGAGGGCAGGGTGGCCGTGCGGAACGTGCGCAGGGATGTCAACGAGGTGCTGAAGCAGCGTCTCAAGGAGGGCACGATCTCCGAGGACGACTTCCACCGCGCGCACGACAAGACCATTCAGGAGATCACGGCGGAGTTCGTCCGCGAAGTGGACCAGGTCCTCGCGGCCAAAGAGAAGGAACTCATGGAGGTCTGACGGCCGCGCGACGTCGCGGCGGGAGGAGCGAACGTGGCATACACGATCACCGACGCCTGCACGGCCTGCGGGGCCTGCGCGAGCGTGTGTCCTGTGGAGGCCATCAGCGAGGGAGACGAGAGGTACGTGATCGACGCCGACGCCTGCACGGACTGCGGGCTGTGCGCCGACGAGTGCCCGTTCGATGCGATCACGCAGGGCTAGGCGGCCCTCTGACGCAGGCGGGGCGCTGAACCCGGCCGGGCTCCCCGGCCACGTCGCCGTCATCATGGACGGCAACGGACGCTGGGCGAGGAGGCGCGGGCTTCCCCGCGTCGCGGGACACGCCGCCGCGCGCGAGGCCGTGAGGAGCGTCGTGACGGCCGGCGCCGAGCTGGGTCTTCGGTACCTCACGCTCTACACGTTCTCGATGGAGAACTGGGAGCGCCCCCGGGCCGAGGTCGCCGCCCTCATGCGCCTGCTCGACCAGACGCTGGCCGAGCAGGCCGACGAGATGGACCGGAACAACATCCGCCTCGCGGCCATCGGACGCCTCGACGCGCTTCCCAAGTACGTCCAGTCCAGGCTTCAGCGCACGATCGAGCGGCTCGCGAGGAACGACGGCCTCACGCTCACGCTCGCCCTCAGCTACGGCGGCCGCACCGAGATCCTCGACGCGGTCAGGGCGATCGCCGAGGCCGCCCGGCGCGGAGAGCTGGAGCCGGCGTCCCTCGACGAGCGCGCCTTCCGCGACTTCCTCTGCGCTCCGGGACTGCCCGATCCCGACCTGCTCATCCGCACGAGCGGCGAGCTCCGCGTCAGCAACTTCCTGCTGTGGCAGATCGCCTACACCGAGATCTACGTCACCGACACGCTCTGGCCCGACTTCCGCAAGGCCGATCTCCTCGCGGCGATCGCGGACTACCAGAGGCGGGAGCGGCGTTTCGGACGCGTGGCCGGTCGCTCCGGGGGGCGCTGACGCATGGCTCTCGATCGAGAGAAGCTCGCGCAGCGACTGCTCACGGCGGCCATCGGCGTGCCGATCGCCATTGTCAGCGCGCTCGTCGGGGGCATCCCGTTCCTGCTCGCCATCAACCTCGTCATCCTCCTCTGCCTCATCGAGTTCTACCGGATGATGGAGGCGAAGGGCATCCGGCCGTACAAGACCGTCGGCGTGGCGGCCGGCCTCGGCGTCTCGTGGTACGTGTACTTCCAGGGCGGCGTGTTCTCGAGCCTCTTCATCACGCTCGTGCTTCTCGTCATCATGGTCCTCGAGCTCTTCCGCCGCGACGGTGAGCTCGCGGTCTTCCACATCTCGTCGACGATCCTCGGCGTGTTCTACGTGGCGTGGCTCGGGAGCCACATCATTCTCCTGAGACAGCTCGGGGAGGGCGCGCCCGCGGGCGATCTCGGCGGGTCCTTCGTGATCCTCACGCTCGCGCTGGCGTGGGGGACGGACACGGGAGCGTTCTTTGCCGGGAACCTCCTCGGGCGGCGGAAGCTCCTGCCGAGGGTGAGTCCGGACAAGTCCGTGGAGGGCGTGTGGGGCGGCGTCGTGACCGCCCTCGCCGTCGCGTTCCTCGCGAAGGCGACGTTCGCGACGTACCTCACTGCGCTCGACGCTCTCACGCTCGGACTCGTGGCGCCCGCGGCCGCCGTGCTCGGCGACCTCGTGGAGTCACTCATGAAGCGCGACGTGAGGATCAAGGACACGTCGCGGGCGCTGCCGGGCCACGGGGGCATGCTCGACCGGTTCGACAGCGTGCTCTTCGTGGCGCCGCTCGTGTACTACTACTTGCGCTTCGTCGTGGTGTAGGCGGGCGTCCCGCGCGGCCCGCGCGGCGTCGCCCGGCGTCCGGGAACGGAGGCGTGCCGATGGCGCGCAGACGGATCGCGGTGCTCGGTTCGACCGGCTCCATCGGACGGGGCGTGCTCGACGTGGTCGCGCGGCTCCCGGAGGCGTTCGAGGTCGTGAGCCTGGCGGCGTCCACGAGCGCCGCCCTTCTCGCCGAGCAGGCCGCGCGGTTCGGCGCCCGGCGCGTGGCCGTGGGCGCGGACACCCGGGGGGACTTCGGCCCCGGCGTGCGCGTGCTCCGCGGGCCTGCGGGGCTCGAGGAGCTCGCGGGCGACCCCGACGCCGACCTCGTGGTCAACGCCGTCGTCGGCGCGTCGGGGCTCCGCCCGACCATGGCCGCGCTGCGCGCCGGGAAGCTCCTCGCGCTGGCCAACAAGGAGTCGCTCGTCATGGCCGGGGAGATCGTGACGCGGACGGCGCGCGAGGCCGGCGGCGAGATCGTCCCGATCGACAGCGAGCACAGCGCGATCTTCCGGAGCCTCGCCGCGGCCAGACGGGGCGAGGTGACGAGCCTCGTGCTCACGGCCTCGGGAGGCGCGCTCCGGGACGTCCCGGTCGAGCGCGTCGGCGACGTCACGGTCGCCGAGGTGCTCAGGCACCCGACGTGGAGCATGGGCGCGAAGGTGACGGTGGACTCGGCGACGCTCGTGAACAAGGCCCTCGAGGTGATCGAGGCGCGCTGGCTCTTCGACGTGCCGCTCGACAGGATCGGGATCGTCATGCACAGGGAGTCGGTCGTGCACTCGCTCGTGCGGCTGTCGGACGGCTCGTTCCTCGCTCACCTCGGCGAGCCGGACATGCGGATCCCCATTCAGTACGCGCTGTGCTACCCGGAACCCGGCGCGCTCGACCTCGGTTCCTGGAGCCCCGGGGAGTCTCGGCAGCTCTCCTTCGAGGACGTGGACCCGCGCCGCTACCCGGCCCTGGGCATCGTCCTCCGCGCGGCCGAGGCGGGGGGGACGGCGCCCGCGGCGGCCGCCGCGGCCGACGAGGTCGCCGTCGAGGCGTTCATCGCCGGGCGGGTCCGGTTCGCGGACATCGCGCGGATCATCGAGGAGACGGTGTCGAGGACGCCCGACGGGCCGTGCGGCTCGGTCGAGGACGTACTCGAGGCGGACGCGAGGGCGCGCGAGATCGCGCGGACCTGCGCCGGGGGAGCCCACGCGTCCCGCGCGGGCGGAGGCGGGAGCGCGGCAACTCCGACGGGGGCGAGATGACGATCTTCTATCTCTACGCGGCGGTGCTCGTCGGCATCCTCATTGTCGTGCACGAGCTTGGGCACTTCGCGGCGGCGCGCGCGGCGGGTGTGACCGTCGAGCGCTTCTCCGTGGGGTTCGGGCCGCGCATCCTGAGGTTCCGACGCGGCGAGACCGAGTACGCGGTGTCGCTCATTCCCCTGGGCGGCTACGTGAAGATGGCCGGCCACGAGCTTGCGGACGGGTCCGACGCGGGGGCGGCGCCTGGGTCGTTCCTGTCGAAGCCCGTCGGCGCCCGCGCGCTCATCGTGGCGGCCGGCCCGACGATGAACTTCGTGTGGGCCGTGCTCGTGTCGTTCGCCGTGATCTGGGGGTTCGGGCTCCCGACGCTGGGAGGCCCGGTCGTGGGCTCCGTGACGCCCGGCTCGCCGGCCGACGCCGCCGGCCTGTCGTGGGGCGACCGCATCATCTCGGTCGACGGCGCTCCCGTCTCGCACGTCGCCGAGGTCTACGCGCGCGCCGCGGAGGCCGGCGGGCGGGCGATGGTCCTCGTGATCGAGCGGGGCGACGAGGCGCGCGAGCGCCTGTCGCTTGAGCTCGCGGCGCCGGCCGACAGCGCGGGCGTCGTGGATCTCGGAATGACGTCCTACGTCGCGCCGGTCATCGGCGACGTCATGAAGAAGAGCCCCGCCGACGCGGCGGGCCTCAGGCGAGGCGACCGCGTCCTCTCCGTCGCGGGCGCGGCGGTGCGCGACTGGGGCGGCCTCGGCGAGGCCGTGAGGGCGAGGGCCGGCGAGGAGACCGAGGTCGTCTGGGAGCGCGACGGGCGCGTCATGCGCTCGACGGTGGTTCCGAAGGCCGGCGTCGAGGACCGGGCCGGCGAGATCGGCGTGATGTCGGCGCTGACGCTGAACCGGCTTGGGCCGTGGGAGTCGTTCACGACCGCGGTGAGGTACTGCGCCCTGAACGTGCGGCTCCTCGCGCAGTTCTTCTGGGACCTCGTCAGGCTGCGGGCCTCGACCGAGACGCTCGGCGGGCCCATCCGCGTCGTTCAGATGGCGAGCGAAAGCGCGCGTTGGGGGCCGATGTACTTCCTGGGGTTCATGTCGTACCTGAGTCTCTCGCTCTTCTTCATCAACCTGTTGCCGCTCCCGGTGCTCGACGGCGGGCATCTCCTCCTGCTCGGGCTCGAGAAGGCGCGGAGGCGGAGGCTCACGGAGCGTCAGGTGCTCGTGTGGCAGCAGGTCGGCCTCGTCTTCTTCGGCTGTCTCATGGTGCTCCTGGTGGTGAAGGACGTGATGCAGCTTCGGTAGCGGGCGCCGCGCGCCCCGAGCGGAGCTCGCCCGTCCGCGCGTCGATGAGAAGCGCGAGCCGGACCCAGCGCTCGGGGTCCTCGCGCAGCCACGCCGCGAACGCCTCGACCTCCTCGCGCGCGTAGTCGGGCGACCCGAGTTCCTCCGCCCGGCGCCGCGCGTCCTCACCGCGACGCCCTTCCTCGACGGCGACCGTGAGGGCGGCCACGAACGACACGAACCCGTCCTCGGTGACGCGCGCCGCGCTCGCCGGCGGTCCCGCGCCGCGGCGGGAGGACTCGTCGCGCGCCCCCCGTCCGTCCTCCGCGGCGCGGGGACCGCAGCCGCCGCAGGCGGCCGCCGCGACCGCGGCGGCGAGCGCGGCGCAGGCGAGGACGCGCGCGGCGCTTCCGCGCGTCCGTGGTCCCGCGTGTCGTCTGCTGCGGATCGTCATGGTCGTTCCCCGCGCGTTCCGGCGCCCCTGGGTCGAGCCATCATCGCGGAAGCGGCGGCGCGCGTCAACCGGTGGAGTTGACAGGCTCGCGGCCGACGCCTAAGATGGCGGAAGAGGAGCACCGGGCCGCGGCGTCGGAACAGGGTGGAAGAGCACATGGGGTGGACACGAATGGCGCGGGCGGCCTTTGCGATGGCGCTTGCGCTCCTCGCGGCGGCGCTCGGCGCCCTGCCCTCCGCGGCCGCGCAGTTCGGGCGCAACAAGGTCCAGTACCGCACGTTCTCCTGGCAGATCCTCCGCACCGAGCACTTCGACGTGTACTTCTACGAGGGCTCCGAGGGCATCGCCGAGGCGGTGGCCGAGATCGCCGAGGAGGCGAACGCGCAGTACGGCCGCGTGCTCGACCACAGGCTCTCCACGGTCATCCCCATCATCACGTACGCGTCCCACAACGAGTTCCAGCAGACGAACGTCATCGGCTCGAGCATCGGCGAGGGCGTCGGGGGATTCACCGAGCTCTTCAAGAACCGCGTCGTCATCCCCTTCACCGGCTCGTACCACGATCTCAGGCACGTGCTCTACCATGAGCTCGCGCACGTGTTCATGTTCGACATCGTGTACGGCGGGCTCGTGGAGTCGGTCGTGCGGCAGGCCTACATGAACCCGGTCCCCCTGTGGTTCACGGAGGGGCTGGCGGAGCACGTGTCGCAGGGCTGGGACCCCGAGGCGGAGATGATCCTGCGGGACCTCGCCGTTTCCAACATCGTCGTGCCGCTCGACCAGCTCTACGGCGGCTATCTCGTCTATAAGGAAGGCCAGTCGGCGCTGCAGTTCGTGGCGGAGCGGTACGGCGTCGAGAAGGTCGCCGAGATCGTCCGGCACCTCGCGCGCACCCGGAGCATGGACCGCGCCCTCAAGGAGTCCGTCGGCCTCGACACTCGGGGGCTCTCGGAGGCGTGGGAGCGCTGGCTCAGGGAGCGCTACTGGCCCGAGGTCGGGACGCGCCGGCGCGGCGTGGACGTCGCGAAGCCCCTGACCGACCACGCGAGGGACGGGTCGTATCTCAACCTCGGCGCGGCGGTGTCCCCCGACGGGATGCAGGTCGCGTACGTCTCGGACCGGAGCGGGTACTCCGACATCTACGTGGCGTCGACCCTCGACGGCAAGGTCCAAAGGAGGCTCGTGCGGGGGCAGACCACCGACCAGTTCGAGGCGCTCCACGTGCTCAGAACCGGCTTCTCGTGGTCGCCCGACGGGCGGTTCCTGTGTCTGGCCGCGAAGGCCGGGCCGACCGACGCCATCCAGATCATCAACGCCGAGACCGGCAGGCTCGTCCGGAGCCTGCGCTTCCCGCTGGACGGCCTCTACACGCCCGCGTGGTCGCCGGACGGCTCGCGCATCGCGTTCATCGGCATCCGGCGCGGCGCCTCGGACCTCTACGTGACCGACGCGGAGGGCGCCGAGCTCGCCCAGCTCACCGACGACTTCCACGACGAGCGGGACCCGGTGTGGTCGCACGACGGCCTGCGGATCGCGTTCGTGTCGGACCGCGACTCGCCCGGCAGGCACGGGTCGCGCCGCGACTACGACCTGTATGCGATCGATCCCGAGACGCGGAAGGTGACGCTCCTCGTCTCGACGCCGGGCAACGAGGCGGCGCCCGCCTGGTCGCCGGACGGCGCCCGCCTGATCTTCGAGTCGGACCGCGACGGCTCGCCCGACCTCTTCGTCGCCGACCTCGCGGAGTCGCTGTGCGCCCGCCTGACGAACCTCATCGGTGGCGCCTCGGCGCCGAGCTGGGGGCTTCGGGCCGACTGGCTCGCCTTCTCCCTCTACGGCGAGGGCGGCTGGGACATCGCGGTCGTCAAGGACCCGATCGAGCGCCTCGCCGACGACATCGCGCGGCACGGCTGGGGGCCGGCCGTCGGGAGGCCCGACACCGCCGCGGCGCGGCTTGCGGAAGGACCGCCCGCGCCGCCTTCGGAGGCCGCGGAGGAGGAGCCCGCCGCGCCGGACTCGCTCGCGGACGCGACCGGGGCGGAGCCGCCCGAGGACACGCCCGCAGCCGAGAGCGAGACGTTGCGGCGCGTGCGCGAGGAGTTCGGCGCCGCCACGGCGCCGCGCGACGGCGGCAAGCCTGAGACGACGCGCACGCCCGGCGCGGTCGAGCCGTACAGGACGCGCTTCTCCCCGGACTGGGTGAGCGGCGCCTTCGCGTACACCTCCGGATACGGCTTCGCCGGCGCGGCCGAGATCGTCGTGAGCGACGTCCTGGGCAACCACAGGTTCTACGTCGCGACGGACTTCTTCTCGAGCATCGAGTCGAGCAACTTCTACGTGCTCTACGAGGCCCTCGGCCGGCGCGCGACCTACTCCGTCGGCGTCTACAACTATAAGGAGTACTACTACTCCGACCGGACGCGGCTCGGCGAGGACCTTGGCGAGAAGCGCTTCTTCAGCGAGCGGAGCTACGGCGTGTCGCTCGGCCTGTCGTATCCGTTCACGAAGTTCACGCGCGTCGAGCTCGGCGTGTCCGCGCTCACGCTCGACCGGGAGTTCGCGGAGGAGAACGAGAGCGGCGACGTGGAGTTCACGGACGAGGAGATCACCCGATCGCTCTTCCTGCCGGGCGTGAGGCTCGTGAACGACACGACGCTCTGGGGGAGCGTGGGGCCGCTGGCGGGAGGCCGCTCGTCGCTGTCGCTGTCGAAGGCGTGGGAGACGGGCGGGGACTTCACGTATCTCACCGTGATCGCCGACGTGCGCAGATACGTCCGCCTCGGCACCCGTCACGCGCTCGCCCTTCGGGTCCTCGGCGCGCGGAGCTCGCAGCGCGACGCGCAGAACTTCTACGTCGGCGGCGTGAACTCGATCCGCGGCTACGACGACTTCGAGTTCCACGGCCATCACATCGCGCTCGCGAGCGTCGAGTGGCGGGCGCCGTTCATCGACCGTCTCGAGGTCGCCTCGCCGATCCCGTTCGCGCTCTGGGGCCTGCGCGGCGTCGCGTTCTTCGACGCGGGCGCGGCGTGGAACGGCGACGACTTCCGAGGCGCCGTCCGGAACGGCGGCGCGCGGCTCCACGACATCAAGGCGTCCTACGGCGTGGGCGCCCGCATGCGGCTGTCCTTCCTCGTGCTCCGACTGGACCGCGCGTGGCGGACCGACCTCCGCACGACCGGCGGGGCGCGCACGCACTTCGCGCTCGGCGCGGAGTTCTAGGGCCCCGCGGACGGGAGGTCGGCGTCTGACGAGTCTCCGGGAGAGTTGTCTCAACCCCGCACAGGAGCGCGCGGTCCGCCATCCGGGCGGGCCGCTTCTCCTGCTGGCGGGCGCCGGCAGCGGGAAGACGCGCGTGCTCACGCACCGCATCGCGTGGCTCATCGCCGAACGGGGCGTAAGCCCGCTTCGCATCCTCGCGGTCACGTTCACCAACAAGGCAGCGGGGGAGATGAAGCGGCGCGTCGTGGAGCTCGTCGGCCGCGACGCGGGCGCGACGTGGATCGGCACGTTTCACTCCATCTGCGCTCGGATGCTCCGGCGCGAGGCCCGGTGGGGATGGTGGACGCCCTCGTTCACCATCTACGACGAGCGCGACCAGACGGACCTCGTGAAGGAGTGCATGGAGCGCGCGGGGGTCCCGGCGTCGAGCTTCGCCCCCAGGGCGATCCTGAGCGGGATCTCGCGGGCCAAGGACAGGCTGGTCACGGCGGCGGGCTACCTCGACGGGGCCGAGGGCTACTTCGGCGAGTGCGTCGCGAAGGTGTACGCCGAGTACGAGCGGCGCCTGAGGCAGAACAACGCGCTCGACTTCGATGACCTCATCATGCGCGCCGTCGAGCTTCTGCGCGGGAGCCCGCCCGTGCTCGATGCCTACGCGGACCGGTTCGAACACGTGCTCGTGGACGAGTACCAGGACACGAGCCACGCGCAGTACGCGTTCGTGAACCTCGTCTCCTCGCGCCACCGCAACATCTGCGTCGTGGGAGACGACGACCAGTCCATCTACGGCTGGCGAGGGGCCGACATCACGAACATCCTCGACTTCGAGAAGGACCACCCTGACGCGGTCGTGCTCAGGCTCGAGCAGAACTACCGGTCCACGAAGAGCATCATCGAGGCCGCTCATGACGTCGTGAGCCGGAACGAGCGGCGGAAGGACAAGAAGCTCTGGACGGAGCGCCCGGAGGGGCGGCCCGTAGCCCTCCACCGCGTCGCGAGCGAGTACGAGGAGGCCGACGCCGTCAGGGACGCCGTCCTCGACGCCGTCGGCTCGCGCGGGCTCTCGTATCACGACGTTGCCGTGCTCTACCGGACGCACGCTCAGTCGCGCGTCATCGAGGACAGCCTCCGGCGCGCGGGGATCGTCTACGACATCGTCGGCGGCGTGAGGTTCTACGAGCGGGCGGAGGTGAAGGACCTGCTCGCGTACCTCAAGGTGATCGTGAACCCCGCGGACTCGGTGAGCCTAAGGCGCATCGTGAACACGCCGCCGAGGCGCATCGGCGAGCGCACCGTCGAGAAGCTCGACGCGCTCGCCGCCGCGAGGGGCGTGTCGCTCCTTGCGGCGCTTTCGGACCCCGAGGGAGCGGACGACGTCGTCGCCGCGTCGCGCAAGGCGCTGGGCGACCTGTCGGGCCTCCTCTCGCGTCTCGCGGCGAAGGCCGCCGAGGGGGGGCGCACGGACGAGCTCCTCCGCGAGGTCCTCGACGGCGCCGGGTACCGCGCGTGGCTCGAGCGGCAGGCGACGGACGAGGCGAGGGAGCGGCTTGCGAACGTCGAGGAGCTCGTCTCGGCGGCGGGCGAGTTCGTGGAGACCTCGGGGGAGACGGGCGCGGCGGCGTTTCTGGAGCAGGTGTCCCTCGTGAGCGACATCGACCTCTGGGAGGATCGCGCGAACGCGGTGTCGCTCATGACGCTCCACAACGCCAAGGGGCTCGAGTTCACCGTCGTGCTCATCCCGGGTCTCGAGGAGGGGCTCCTCCCGCACGCGTCGGCGCTCGAGGACGACGAGGAGCTCGAGGAGGAGCGGCGCCTCTTCTACGTGGGCATGACGCGGGCGAAGGACGAGCTCCACCTTCTCGCCGCAGACACCAGGCGGCGCGCCGGCGTGCTCAACTGCGCGTGCCCGTCGAGGTTCGTCGGCGAGATCGGGAGAGGCCGCCTCGAGGTCTCATCGTCGGTCGGAGCGGTCCGGTTCCCCGAGAGGGCGCGGCGCGCGCCGGGGCTGGTCCGGGAGCGCCGCCGCGCGGCGCCGGCGTACGAGGACTACTCGCAGGACGTCCCCGAGATCGGGCGCGGCACGCGCGTGCGGCATCCGAGCTTCGGCGAGGGCGTGATCGTGGACGTCTCGGGCGGGGGGCTTGACTCGGTCGTGCGGGTCCGCTTCGACGACGGCGTCGAGAAGCGGATCATGGTCCGCTTCGGACGGCTCGAGGTGTTGCCTGAGTGACCCACTGCTCCGGGCCGGCCCGCACGAGGCGCGCCGCCCCGGTCTTAGCGGAGCAGGACGGCCTTCCGGACGGCGGCGGCCTTCCCCGACTCGACCCTGACGATGTAGACGCCCGCTGCGACGCTCTGGCCGGCGTCGTTCCTGCCGTCCCACGCGATCTCGGTCGTGCCGGCCGCGCACTCACGCTCAGCCACGACGCGGACGAGTCGGCCCGCGACGTCGTACACCGCGATGCGCGCCGGCGCCGGCGCGGTCAGGTCGAAGGCGATCCTGAGCCCGGCCGGCGAGGGATTCGGGAACGGCAGGTGAAGCCCGAGCGAGGCGGCGGCAGGCCCTGCGTTTGGGACACCGGTCGCGGCCCCGTTGGCCAGGACGATGAGTCCCATCGCGGGCACGCCGATGCTCACGGACCGGCCGAAGCCGTCGTACGGGACGGACTCCGCCCACAGGAGCCCGGGATTGGTCATGCCGCTTCCGCCGTACTGCGCGTCCTGGCTGTTGGCGAGTTCCGTCCAGGCGCCGCCGTCCGGCAGGCCCACGCGGTACGACGGGTAGTCGTTGTTCGAGAAGTTCGCGACGACCACGACGAGCCCGCCGACGCCGTCGTACCGCTGGAAGGCGAGCACGTTCCCGCCTTCATTGAGATGGAACACCTGCACGCCCGCGTCGGCGCGCAGCGCGCGGATCGTCCTTCTGAGCGCGATGACGTCGCGGAAGTAGTCGAAGATGCCCGCGTACGTCGTCTTCTTCGACCAGTCGATGCGGTTGCCGATGTCCGTGCCGAAACTCGTGTCCTCGAGCCACTCCGAGCCCATGAAGATCGCCGGGATGCCCGGCGCCGTGAGCACGAGGCCCTGCGCGAGCTTCGCGCGGCCGCGCGCGTAGACGTCGTCGTGCGGGAAGGTCGTGTCGATCGTCCTCACGATCCGCTGGCCGCCGCTCGACGGCCAGACCTCGTCGTGCAGCTCGACGTAGTTCACCACGTAGCGGCCCGAGAGGTACTCGCCGCCGCCGTAGACGATGTTCCGGATCTTCCACATTTCGGGGTCGCCGTAGGCCGCGTCGAAGATCTCCTCGCGGAGCCGGTCGGTGAACTCGTCGTAGTACTGCGAGTCGAACCCGGCCCCGCCGAGCGACGTCGGGCGCGTGACCCACGCGTTGTCGGGGAGCTGCTCGGCGATGCAGATCTTGTCGATGGCGCGCCGGTCCATCTCGTCGTTCAGGCGCTGCATGAGGCTCCAGCCGGAGGCCTCCTGCGGCGGGATGTTCATGTACGACGTGGCGTCCATGCGGAAGCCGTCCATGCGGTACTCGTCGAGCCACGAGAACGCGCTCTCGGCGAAGTAGTCGCGGACGGCGCCGCGGTCGAAGTCCGCCTGGTCGCCCCACGGCGTGCTCACCGCCGGCGTGTCGAAGTAGATCTGCGTGCCGTCGTAGTACCAGAGGAAGTTGTCGGTCATCGAGAAGTGGTTCCAGACGATGTCATGGATGACGGCGATGCCGTGCTGATGCAGCGCGTCCACCATCGCCTTGAGGTTGTCCGGCGTCCCGTACTTCCACTCGGGCGACCACGCGGTGATCGGGTTGTAGCCGGCGGAGAGGTCGCCGGGGAACTCCGTGACGGGCATGAGCATGACGACGTTCACGCCCAGCTCGGCCAGGTGCCCGGCGCGGGCCGCGACGTCCAGGTAGCCCGAGGGGAACGGGGCCGAACCGTACGGGTCGTTCCTGCCCGCGAACGTCCCGACGTGCAGCTGGTAGACGACCATTTCCTCGAAGTAGGGGACCTCGAAGTCGTCCACCTGCCACGCGTAGGCCTCGGGGTCGATGACGTAGGCGTTGTAGTTGTCGGACGGGTTGAGGCGCCGCGCGCGCGGGTCGGTGTTCCAGTGGCTGTTCTGGAAGTGGTACTTGTACATCTGGCCGGGCGTGGCGGACGACACGCGGGCGGCGAAGTACTCGCCGGTCTTCACCATCGGGTTGCTCGTGCCCCAGCCGTTGAACTGACCCCGCACGTGCGCGATCGTGCGGTCGGGCGAC
Organism: Candidatus Effluviviaceae Genus I sp.; assembly: GCA_016867725.1. NCBI lineage: Bacteria > Candidatus Effluviviacota > Candidatus Effluviviaceae > Candidatus Effluviviaceae Genus I sp. The sequence goes on along the minus strand of VGIX01000001.1, from coordinate 59,625 downwards.
CACACGCGGAAGACGGCGCCGCCGCCGGGAATCGGCGTCGCGCCCACCGGCGCGTGGGAGTAGGTCGTGAAGTCGATGACGAACCCGCTCGGCGGGGGTCCGTCGGACATGCCCGCCGGGCCGAGGTAGTCGACGTCGGTTCCGTCGGTGAGCTCGAAGTAGTAGGAGAGCTGCGTCTGGGCCGTGGCGGGGACCTGGGCGGTCCAGACGTCGTACGGCCGGCGTCCCGCTGTCCCTGTGGCGCTCACCCACGTGACGCCACCGGCGTCGACGCGGACGCGGGCGGACGTGAGGTCGTCGGCGAAGGCCTGGAAGCTCACGGAGAACGACTGGCCGTCCACGGGGCAGCGAGGGGAGCGGTCGAGCCACGGCATGTGCGACACGCCGTTCCACTCGACGTTGTTGTCCGGCCCCGCGGCCGAAGCCGCGACGGCGGTCGCGAGGAGGGTCGCGAGAAGGACCCACGGAACGCTGTGATGGCTCACCGCTGGTCTCCTGCGCATACTTGACTCCGGTCCGAGTGTGTACCGCGCTCTTCCGCCCCCTCGGCCGCGGCCGGCGACCGGCGCGCCCGCGTCGCGGGGCGGCTCAACCCTCTCTGTTGACCAGTATAGACGACTGCGGGGCACTTCCGCAACCGCTCATCTCGCCGGACGCGCGCCGCGCGCCGCCGGCCGGCCATCGAGCCGTTGAGCGCGGCCTCTGCGTATGGTAGCCTGCCCGCGTCGCACGTCGCTCGAGGGGGGGGCAGTGGCCCGTCACACGGCACCGGATCATCCGCGCCGCGTCCCGAGGGGAGTGGCGGCGCTGGCCGCGGTCCTCGCGGCCTCGGCGCCCGTCGCGGCCTCCGCCTCGGCGTGGTTCGGCGCGTCGGCCGAGGGCGGCGTCGGGCTCCTGCAGGCCCACTCCGCCGAGACCATGCCTCGAGGCCTGGTCTCCGTCTCGCTCACCGCGACCACCTGCGACCTGTACGCGCTCTCGGGCGTCCCCGGCGGCGCGCATGGACGCGTCCGCTCCGTACGCCTGGCCGGGAGCGTCGGTGTCACGCGCTGGCTCGAGGTCGCGGCGGATGCCTCGATCCTGTCCGCGGCGCTCGGCGACCACAGCGCCTCGGGGCTTGCGAATCCCGCGGCGAGCGTCAAGGTCGGACTTCCCGTCGGACCGCCGTGGCTCCTCGTGGCGGTCGCTGGGCGCGTCGAGCTGCCGCTCGCGGACGAGCTCGTCCTTGACGCCGGGGGCGGAGAGCGCGTGCCGCTCGGCGGCGGCAGCGTCGACGCGTCGGCGATGGCGCTCGCGACGGTCGATCTCACCTCGCCGTTCCCCGCGCGGGTCCACGTCAACGTCGGGTGGGCGTTCCACGGAAGCGACGACAGGGGGAGGCGCGTCTTCCCGGGCGCGTATCCGGCGGTTCCGGAGGGCGGAGCGGCGGGCGACAACGACGCTGTTCTCCTGCGCGCGGCCGTCGAGTTCCCGGGGCGGCGCGTCTCGCTCTTCACGGAGTTCCGCGGCGACGTGCTGGTCGACCGCGGGCTCGTCGCGCTCACGGAGAACCCGCTGGCGTTGACACAGGGCGTGCGCGTCCGGCACGGGGCGTGGTCGGCGACGGGCGCGCTGACGGTCGGCCTGTCGGGTGACGACCCGAGCACGCCCGGGTTCGACCCCCTCGAGGCGTACCCCGACTGGCAGTTCGAGGCCGGGCTGTCGTGGGGGTGGAGGGCCTTCCGCGAGGGCGTCCGCCGCCTGTAGGGCAGCGGGCGCTACGCGCCGCCGTGCCCGGCCTCATCCCGCTCCCTTCGCTTCGCTTCCTCCCAGACGCGGTCCATCTCTCTGAGGCCGACCTTCCCGAGGTCGTCCCCACCGAACCGCTCCTCGATGAGCGCGAAGCGGCGGCGGAAGCGGAGGTTCGTCTTCCGAAGCGCGGCCTCCGGATCGATGGCGAGGAACCGCGCGACGTTGACGGCCGAGAACAGGAGGTCGCCCAGCTCCTGCTCGCAGCGCTCCCGGTCGCCGGCGCGGATCTCGGCGGCCAGTTCCTCGACCTCCTCCCGGAGCTTCGCGAGGACGTCGGCGATCCTCTCCCAGTCGAACCCGACCGCGCCCGCCTTCTCCTGGAGTCGGCGCGCCGTGAGCAGCGCCGAGAAGTCCCTGGGCAACCCGTCGAGGATCGAGGCTCTTCTCGCGTGCGAGTCCTCGCTGAGCTTGCCCGACTCCCAGCGGGTGCGCACCTCGTCCGCCGTCGACGCGGCCTCGCCGCCGAACACGTGCGGGTGCCGGCGGCGGAGCTTGTCATCGATGCCCTCGATCACCTGATCGAGATTGAAGCGACCGTCGTCCTCCGCCATCGCGCCGATGAAGACGATGAGGAAGAGCAGGTCGCCGAGCTCGTCGCGGAGCCTGGCATCGTCGTTCTCGTCGAGCGCCTCCATCATCTCGTGGAACTCCTCGACGAGGTGCGGGCGCACCGTGGCGATGGTCTGCGCCCTGTCCCACGCGCATCCTTCCGGGGAGCGAAGAACGGAGGTGAGCTCGAGAAGGCGGCGGAACGCGCTGGCGGCGGCTGCCGGGTCCAATGTCCCTCCTCGGTTGGGGACGGTCTGATGGGCTGGCGACGCTACACGACGGGGCGTGTTGTTTCAACGGCGCGGCGGGGGCGCCCGCGCGCTCCGCGGGCGGAGCGCCGGCCCGCGGCCCCGGGAGAGGCAGTCCAACCGGCCTTGGGATAGTGACTTATGCGCTTGAGGACCGATGGCACGCAGCTTGCAGCGCAGTGCCGCGTCGCGGCGGGGCGACGCCGGCTCGGGTCCCCGTCGCGCCGGCGCATGGACCACGGGAGCGAGGCCCCGCGCCGCATGCTCTTTGACAGACGCGCGGCAGCGTGAAGGGGAAAGACCTTGCGGGCCTCGTGGTCGTGTGCTACTAGGGTGAGCCCCGTCACACGGCGCGGCTCTCGGAGGCAGGGACGGTGACGTTCGCCACCTGGGTCGAGATCGATCTCGACGCGCTCGTTCACAACCTCGGGACGATCCGTTCCCGCATCGGGGCCGGCAGGAGGATCCTGCTCGTCGTCAAGGCCGACGCGTACGGGCACGGCGCCGTCGAGGTCGCGCGCGTGGCCGTCCGCAGCGGCGTCGACGTGCTCGGGGTCGCGACGCTTCAGGAGGGCATCGAGCTCAGGCAGGCGTCGATCGACGCGCCGGTCCTCATCCTCAGCCCTCCGATGGAGGACGAGACCGAGGACATCGCCGAGTACGACCTCTCGTGCACGGTGCCGAGCCTCTCGATCGCCCGCGCGCTCGCCCGGGCGTGCGCGGCCCAGGGGAAGACCGCGGCGGTGCACGTCGAGGTGGACACGGGGATGGGCCGGAGCGGCGTGGGACTCGACGAGGCCGTGCCGTTCATCACGGCGCTCGCCAAGCACGACGAGCTCACGCTCGAGGGGCTGTTCACGCACTTCCCGTCGTCCGACGAGGACCGCGGCTTCACGGAGCGGCAGGTCGGCCTCTTCCTCGGCCTCCTGGCGCGGCTCGAGGCGAAGGGCATACGGGTCCCGCTCAGGCACGCGGCGAACAGCGGAGCCGTTCTCGGCGTGCCTCGCTCGTTCGAGGAACCGCTCAATCTCGTGAGGCCGGGCATCGCGGCCTACGGTCTCCGAGCCGGGGGGACGGTGAACGACGGGCTCGATCTCAGGCCGGTCATGAGCTTCAAGTCGAGGATCGCGCAGGTGCGCGACCTGCCGGCGGGCCAGACCGTGAGCTACGGTCGCACCTACGCGACCGAGCGCCCGATGCGCGCGGCGGTCATCCCGGTCGGGTACGGACACGGGTACAGCTGGCGGCTGTCCAACTGCGGAGAGGTGCTCATCGGGGGGCGGCGCTGCCCCGTCGTCGGCAGGGTGACGATGGACGTGACGATGGCGGACGTCGACGCGGCGCCGGACGCGCGCGTGGGGGACGAGGTGGTTCTCTTCGGACGGCAGGGCGGCGAGGAGATCACCGTGGACGAGGTCGCGCGACGCGTCGGGACGATCAACTACGAGATCATCTGCGGCATCGGGAAGCGCGTGACGCGCGTGTATCTGAGAAGCGGAGAAGCGATCGGAGTGAGGACGCTCACCGAGCGCAGGGTCGTCGGGCGGCGGAGATGGAACAGCTGACACGCGCTCGGGGCGGGTGAGCGATTCGTCAAGCTCTTGACAACGAAGTTCGAACGGGGTGTTCGGCGCGAGCGAAACCGCCGGACAAGAAGAGAGTTGACAGGTTTTGCGGGCGTATGCTAGATTGCCGCCACGCCCGCTGGGGCGATGAGAAGTCGCACATGGATCAGCAAGAAGCGTGGGGGTTCCAGCGTTTGGGTGCCGCCGCTCTGGTGGCACATCCGGCGTCGACAGGAGGTGACAGGGACCGTTTCGAGACTTGTGCCAGGAGCGGTGCGCCGAACAGGCGCGCCGAATGAGCCCTGACGGAGCTTGAAGGAGCGTCCGGCAGGGCGCCCGGGTCGCACGGACCTGCGAGATGCGCCCCGGTCTGAACACGCACTCTGAGGAGGTTGTCGGATGGCAAGAGAGAACCGCAGCGACAGAGGCGCGATGCTCGCGCTCGCTTCCCTCATGGCCGTGGTCTCGCTGGCGGTGATGGGGGTCGCCCCCGCGGCGGCCTACTACTACGACACCGACGGCGACGGGCTTCCTGACTTCCAGGAGATCAGGCACGGCACGTTCGGCTCGTTCTCGGACGAGGTCGCTGACTGGGACGGTGACGGCCTCCCCGACGCGGTCGAGGACGCCAACCAGAACGGCATCGTGGACATCGGTGAGACCGATCCGTGGAATCCCGACACCGACGGTGACGGCATTCCGGACGGCGTCGAGAACCCGCTCGAGGACCTGACGCGCGACACCGACGGCGACGGTCTCATCAACGCTCTCGACCTCGACTCCGACGGGGACTTCCTCCCCGACGCGGTCGAGTACTTCGGAGGGGTGACGGACTGGCTCAACCCCGACACCGACGGCGACGGCATCATCGACGGCAGGGAGGCGACCTGGGGAACCGACCCGGCGAGTCCCAACACCGACGGCGACGGGTGGAGCGACGGTGAGGAGCTCACGTACGGCACCAGACCGACGTTGAACGACAGCGACGGCGACGGACGGCTCGACGGCATCGGCAACGAGAACGACAACGACGCCGACGGCGACGGCCTCATCAACGCGCTCGACGTCGACAGCGACAACGACGGGCTGGCCGACGGCGACGAGGACGCCAACCTCAACGGCATCGTCGACGAGGGCGAGACCGACCCCGAGCTCTACGACACCGACGGCGACGGCTTCAGCGACGGCTACGAGGTGAATTACCTCGGGAGCGACCCGCTCGTTGCCCAGGATACCGATGGCGACGACTGGTACGATGGTCTTGAGGTCACGCTCTTCAAGACCGACCCCTCCAACGCCGACACGGACGGCGACGGCATCCCGGACGGTGAGGAGAACCCGTTGGGCATGCCGTATCCCGGCCGTGATACCGACGGCGACGGGCTCATCGATGCGCTCGACCGCGACAGCGACAACGACGGCATCGATGACGCCGAGGAGATCGTGGAGGGCGCCGACGGCTTCGTCACGGATCCCTACCTGAGGGACACCGACGACGACGGGCTCGAGGACGCGTGGGAGACGCGGATCTACGGGACGAACCCGGTGGATCCGGACGACCCCGACCTCCGCGACAGCGACGGCGTCCCGGCGCTCTACGAGCTTACCGTCTCGAAGACCAACTTCGATCTCGATGACACCGACGGAGATGGGGTGGACGAGGGGTGGTACGGCACCCGCGGCAGCGACTACGTCGACCACAACACCGACGCGACGCGGCCTGTGCCGTTCTATGACGGCATGGTGGACGCCCTTGACTGGGACAGCGACGGTGACGGCCTGTGGGACGGTGAGGGCGAGGACGAGTACGGCACCGACTCCAAGCTGTTCGACACCGACGGCGACGGCGGCGGCCACCCGTACCGGCTCATGGACGGCGCCGAGGTGCGCATCTGGGGGACCGACCCGACGAACACCGACAGCGACGGTGACGGCCTGTCCGACTACGACGAGATCTACGTCCACGGCACCGACCCGCTGAACCCCAATACCGACGGCGACTTCGTTGATGACTATACCGAGGTCATGATCTGGGGCTCGAACCCGCTGGATCCGGACACCGACGGTGACGGCATCCTCGACGGCGAGACCGTCACCGGCACGTACATCGACGCCGAGGGCGTCCTCCAGACCTGGACCTTCGTCGAGGACAACCGGGACGTGGAGCTGGGCGGGGACAACCTCCCGAACGTGCTCGACGTGGACTCCGACTGGCGCGACTGGGAGGATCCGCCCACCTACGTGTATCTGGACTTCCATGATCGCACGGAGATCGCGTACCAGTACTATGTTTCCGGGGCCGCGCTGACGAAGCGCGACGGCACGCGCTTCCATGTCGGGCCACTCAACCCCGGCGACCCCGACACGGACGGCGACGGATATCCGGACGCGACGGAGGTCGCGGCCGGTTTCGATCCGCTTGACGCGAGGGACTTCGGCAGCGGTCCGTACACGCCCGACGACACGGACGGCGACGGCCTGTACGACATCGAGGAGGCCGTGCTCCAGGGCGTGATCCCGCCGACCATGCACCTGATCGCCGACTTCGACGGCGACGGGCTGTGGGACGGCGACGAGATGCACCCGACGTGGTGGGACCTCGACGGCATCGCGCAGCACGTCGCGACCAACCCGCTCGACGCAGACACCGACGACGACGGGCTCGACGACCTCGAGGAGGTCACGCCGGGTGTTGACGGCGTCATCACGAACCCCCACTACGGGGACACCGACGGTGACGGCCTGAGCGACGGTGACGAGCTCGCGTACGGCACCGATCCGAGCAACCCTGACACGGACGGTGACGACCTCTACGACGGGGCCGAGGTTCACGGGTTCGGCACCGACCCGCTCGACAACGACACCGACGGCGACACCCTCATCGACGGCAACGAGGTCGCGTACGGCACCGACCCGCTGGACACCGACAGCGACGGCGACGGCCTGGAGGACGGCGAAGAGGTCGTTCTGTACGGCACCGACCCGCGGCTCGTCGACAGCGACTTCGACGGCTACGAGGACGGTGACGAGGTCGACGTGTACGGCACCAATCCCGCCGACCGCGACAGCGACGGCGACGGACTTCCCGACTACTACGAGATCGCCGGGAACGTCCCGTCCGAGCCGTATTGCGTGGGCTGGATTGACAACGGCGCGCACCCGACCGATCCCGCCGACATCGACACGGACGGTGACGGGCTGTGGGACGGCGACGAGTTCGCCCAGGCGTGCGATCCGAACGACACCGACAGCGACGGCGACGGGCTTCTCGACGGCGACGAGTACCACGTCTACGTGACCGACCCGTCGAACCCGGACACCGACGGTGACGGCTGCTGGGACGGCAGCGGTCCCGGCGACATCGAGTCGCCCACGGTGGACACCGACGGCGACGGCATCGTGAACGCGATGGACGTCGACAGCGACAACGACTGGGTCTGGGACTGCCACGACGGCGAGACCGAGGACGACGACGACGGAGACGGCATTCCGAACGTCCTGGACGGCGACTCGGACAACGACAATCTGCTCGATGTCCTGGAGAAGGGTCTGGGGATGTGGGGTGTGCTCGACCGCGACTTCGACGACGACGGCATCATGGACGGCGACGAGTACTACCACGTCATCTACCAGCCGCACACCGGCGAGGTGGGCTTCAGGGCCACCGATCCGAAGCTGCTCGACACGGACTTCGACGGCCTGCACGACGGCTTCGAGATCGGCATGACGGGGCCCATCCCGGTCGATCCGGTGATCGGCGGCACGGACGTCGACCCGGGCTTCTGGGATGCCGACGGCACCTCGAACTCCGACCCGCGTCGCTGGGACACCGACATGGACGGCCTCACCGACTACGATGAGGACGCCGACCTCGACGGCGACGACACGGACCTGTACGTCACCGAGACCAGTCCGACGGACGACGACTCGGATGAGGACGGTCTCCTTGACGGCTACGAGGTCACGGTCCTCGGCACCGATCCGCTCGACTGCGACACCGACGCGGACGGTCTGGCCGACGGCCTGGAGATCGGGCTGCTGTACCCGATGGGCGACGACACGACGCTCGCGAACCCGTGCGGGAGCACGCGCTACGACGTCGTGGACCTCGGCGCCTGGACGACGGACCCGCTCGACGACGACTCCGACGACGACGGGCTCACGGACGGCGACGAGGACGCGGATCTCGACGGCAGCTGGCTCGTCGGGACCGAGACCGACCCGAACCAGTGGGACACCGACCGCGGCGGCGTGGCCGACGGCGTCGACAGCGACCCGCTCGACCGCATGGTCGGCGACTGGGACATCGACATTGACAACGACGGCGGCGACGCCGTGGGCAACGTGCTCACGATCGGCGCGCCGGACGGCATCGCGCCTGGCAACGGCGGATCCGGCGAGATCCTGATCTGGCACACGGACGCGCTGAACAACCCCGATCCGGAGGACGGACCGTCCGAGGCAGCCGTGCTGGACAGCGTGGTCATCCGCGCGACGTCGTTCCACTGGTACGGTGAGCTGCCCGGTTCGGCGTACTCGTACCCGGACGCGGACACCACCGACTGGTTCCACTACTCGCAGGTGGGCTTCAGCACCGACGTGATCATGGGCTTCGTGGCGGGCACCTCGGAGCTCGTCACCGTCACGGTGGACGTGCCGTACGGCGCGATGCCGGGCTGGTACGTCGGGTACGTGATGGCGACCACGCAGCGGCAGCCGATGCCGAACGAGTTCCCCGATGACTACATCGAGGTCCGCGTGTACGTGGCCGAGGCGTGCGACATCGACATCTGCGACGACGACGGGGACTTCGTGGGCGTCGGCCTTTCGTCCGACCCCGACTACTTCCCGGAGCCGGCAGCGGAAGGCGAGATGCACCTCGTGAGCGTCCCGGGCTATCCGATCCCGATGGTCGGCATGTTCAGGGTCGCCGTTCCGAACACCGAGCCGGACGGCACGTGGCCGTGGCCGGGCGGTGATCCGGACGGCTGGAACGACCTGAACGGCCTGCCCGCCGGGCCGAGCGCCTCGCGGACGTGGGACACCGACACGTTCGATCCGCAGGGCAACCTGACGCTCTTCAACGTCAGGGCGCAGTACGAGTGGTTCGACGGGCCGGCGGACCCGACGAGCGTGATCAGCTTCAACGATCCGCTCCTGGCGGTCTTCGGGCTCGGCGTGGTCGACTCGTTCACCGTCACGATCGACACCTCGTCGCTCCTCCTGCCCGGCTACTACGAGGGCACGGTCAGGGTGTACGAGGACGCGAACGAGAACTCGGTCTGGGACGTTGACGAGTGCTACGACACCTTCACGCTCAAGTTCTACCTGCTCATCCCGGACCTCGACATCGACGACGACTACGCCAACATGTCGGGGAACGAAATCACGATCAACGTGGATCCCGGCGCGATCGGCGTCATGATCGGCGAGATCCTCCTCTACAACGCGGGCGCCACGACGAACGTGGATCCGTGGGACGGCCCTTCGTCCGAGCCGTCGCTCGGGTTCTGGTACTACGACCCGACGACGAACGAGCACACGCGGATCCCGACGAGGCCGGCGAACCCGGCCGAGCCGGAGTGGATCCCGTTCACGACGTACCTGCCTGACCTGTCCGACTCGCTCGACGTGTGGATCGGCGGTCTGCTCGGGGACTCGCTGGCGATCGGCCAGTCCTCGAAGCTGAGGCTGTGGATCCCGTCGGTGCCGACGACGATCCAGGCGGGCACCTACAGGACCGACCACCCCGAGGACTGGGTGCCCGGCGACGGCACGGTGCCGATCACGCTGCGCGGTCTGGTCACGGGGCAGGAAGGCAGCGAGGACGACTGGCTGCCCATCGTGTACGACGAGGACATCACGGCCACGGACGTCCTGATGGACTACTTCCATCTCACGATCAACGTGGCCCCGATCGTCAGCGCCGAGTTCGCCTCGGAGCTCCTCGTCGTCGCGGGCGACCCGGGAACGCAGCCCTGCGGCACCGTGGCCGTCCTGAACACCGGCAACGCGCTCATCTCCGACGTCCGGTTCCTCGTGACGAACCTCGTCGGCGTCGGAAACGGGCTCGTGATCCCGGCGTCGGCGGTGGACTTCACGCCGATGACCCAGTCGATCCCGTTCGGCACGAACGGCTCGGTCCAGATCTGCGCGGCCCTCCCCGCCGGCATGCAGGCTGACACGTACGTCGGAACGGTGACGCTCATCGCGGGCGCCGGCACGCCGTACGACGAGCTCACGCTCAACGTGGTCGTCAACTGCAACCGGGCGATGGACGTGCTGAGCGAGGCCTACGGCGTCCAGGGCAACGTCATGACCCTCGCCCCGGCGGCCGGCGGCACCGCTTCGAACCAGTTCCGTCTGTGCAACATCGGCAACTGCGGGGTCTCCGGCGTGTCCGGCTCGGTGAGCGGGCTCCCGGCGGGTCTGTCGGCGAGCGTCACGGTGGCCTCGTCGCTCCCGTGGAACGAGTGCATCCTCGGGACGGCGCAGGTGACCTGGACCAACCCGGCGCTGGCCGCGGGCACCTACCGCGGCACGGTGACGGTGACCGCCGACGGCGGCCTCGTGGACACCTTCTGGCTGGACGTGGTCGTGGCGCCGCTCTTCTCGGCGCAGTTCTCCGCGGCGACGCTCGACATCACCGTCAACCCCGGCGAGACGTCGTGCGAGAACGTCCTGGTCCAGAACACCGGGAACCAGGTGCTGCCGGACGTGCACTTCTCGGTCAGCAACCTGATCGGCTCCTACGGTGACATCATCCCGAGCGCGTACATCGACTTCAGCCCGGTCACGATGAGCATCAACGCTGCGTCGCAGCGGACCCTCCAGGTCTGCGCGACCGCGACGGCGGGGAAGCGGTCCGACACGTACGTCGGCACGGCGGCCCTGCTGGCGACCGGCGAGGAGCTCTACGATGACATCGAGGTCAGGGTCCACGTCGTCTGCGTGCCCGACCTGAACATCCTCGACAACGCCTACAACGTGATCGGGAACGTGATGACGCTGGCCCCGGCTCCTGGCGGCAAGGCGATCGGCCAGTTCCAGCTCCGCAACCTCGGGAACTGCGACCTGACCGACATCCGGGGTCTGCCGGTCGCGGGTCTGCCGGCCGGGCTGTCGGCATCCGTCGACATCGACAGCCACTGCGCGTGGAACTCGAGCATCATGGGCGAGGTCCACGTGACGTGGACGGACCCGCAGGTGCCCGCGGGGACGTACTACTCGATGGTGACGGTCGTGCTCGACGACGATCGCGACATCACGGACAGCTTCGTGCTCGTGGTCAACGTCGCGCCGCTGCCCAGCGTGGCGTTCGTGCAGCAGTCGGTGACGGTGACGGGCGTGGCGGGCCAGATCGCCGACGCTCACGTGACGGTGCACAACACCGGGAACGTGGACATCGCGACCGGCATCTCGTTCGTCATCCAGGACCTCACCGGAGCGACGGGCTCGCTCATTCCGAAGAACAACGTCGTGTTCGAGCCGCCGACGGCGGCGATCGCGGACGGTGACACCTCCGGCTTCACCCTCCACATCACCGTTCCGGCCGGGCTGCTCGGCCAGGACTACAGCGGGATGCTGAAGCTGTACCTGAACGGCGGCCTCGAGGATGAGATCCTCATGACCGTCAGGCTCGAGCGCGGCGAGGACATCGCGATCTACCCGAACCCGTACAAGGCCGGCGAGCACGAAGGCGGCATCACCATCGCGCTCGGCGACGTGTCGGAGTCGGATCTCGCGATCAAGATCTACGACCTCTACGGCGTGCTGGTCAGGGACCTCGTGAGCGGTGAGGAGCCCACCCGCAACGTCGACGTGGTCTGGGATCTCCAGAACGACGACGGGAAGGACGTGACGAGCGGCGTGTACATCGTCACGATCGACGTCGGCGACAAGGTTGTCACTCGGAAGATCATGGTCATCAGGTAAGCACCGTCCTGCTCAGGGGCGGGGGCCTGCGCGGCCCCCGCCCGGAGCGGGAAGCAAGGAGGTTAGCGCATGACTAGAAGGTGTGGTCTTCCGGCCCTTGCACTCGTCGCCGCGATGCTCGTCGTCACGAGCACGGCCTGGGCCGGCGACGGCAAGGCCGGGAGCACCTATCTCGACGTGTTCGGGATCGGTGTGGGCGCTGGCCCCAGCGCCCTGGGCGCCCACACGGGCGTTCCGGGGGACCTCTGGAGTCTGACCTACAACCCTGCCGGTCTGGCCGGGATCCCGCGCGTCAAGCTCGGAGTGAGCCAGATCGAGTGGTTCGAGGACACCGCGTTCAGCTACCTGGGCGTAGGTCTTCCCCGGGGTCAGGGCGGGCTCGCCCTGGGAGTGGCCTACTTCGACCTCGGCTCGATCGAAGTGCTGGACGATCAGGGGACGAACCTGAACGAGCTGGCCGAAGCCTACAACTTCGGGTTCATCGGCGGCTACGGCTTCAGGGTGCCCAACATGTGCAACCTGTCCGCCGGCGTGTCGGGTCACGTCATCCAGGCGAACTTCGACAGCGAGAGCTCGACGGCCCTCGGTGTCAACATGGGCCTTCTCTACGCGCTCATGGACGGCCAGGTGCACCTCGGCGCGGCCGTGCGGAACCTCGGGACGCGGTTCAAGTTCGTGCACGACGAGGACGATCAGACCGTGACCTACGCGGGAGGCGTCTCGTACGCCACGGCCAAGGGCCAGCTCCCGAACGTGGACGTCCTCGTTGCCGCGGACGTGCTCATGCCGAGGAACCAGGACGCGCAGATGGGCTTCGGCGGCGAGGTGTGGGTGTACGACATGCTGGCGCTCCGGGCCGGCTACAAGACGGGTCCCGACTCCGGGAACCTGGGCTACGGCGCCGGCTTCAGGTACAGCGACTTCCAGCTCGACTACGCCTACGCGGACTACGAGGCCCTCGGCGGGACACACAGGATCTCCCTGACGATGTCCTTCGGGGACTAGCCGCCTCGGGACGGCCTGCGATGGGATTCCGGGACGAGGGGGTGGGGTCGCGCGCGCGGCCGCCGCTCCCTCGTCTTCTTGTCTCGCCCGCAGCGCGCCCGACCGCCCGTCGGGGCGCTGTCGGGCCGGACCGGGGAGCTTGAACGCCACGGGCGCGCTGTGGTAGGATGCTCGGCGTCAGAGCCCACCAGGGCGCGTGTGGGGGGAATCCGACCGTGACGGATGGCGAACTCGTTGGCATCGCAGCGGAGGTCCGGAAGAAGGCCTACGCGCCGTACTCCGGGTTCGCCGTCGGGGCGGCGCTCCTCGCTCGCGACGGTCGCGTCTTCACGGGGGTGAACGTGGAGAACGCGTCAATCGGGCTCTCCGTGTGCGCCGAGCGGAACGCCATCGCGAAAGCCCTCTCCGAGGGGGCGCGCGACTTCGATGCCCTTGCCATCTCCACGGGCGCCGACGAGCCCACCATGCCGTGCGGCGTCTGCCGCCAGGTCATGTGGGAGTTCTCCCGCGATCTCAGGGTCATCGTCCAGTCGGCCTCCGGGGCGCGTGTGACCACGACCATCGCTGAGCTCTTTCCGAGACCGTTCACCTCGTACCTGCCGGAGCGTTCCTGAGGAGGGCATCCTGACGGTGGAGCGCGAGCGGATCGAGGAGATCGCGCGGCAGGTCGTCGCGGAGGCGGAAGCGGCGGCGCGTCCGGCCGAGCAGGGGGCCGCGCCGGCGGCGGGTCGAGCATCCACGGTCGGGATCGCGTCGGACCACGGCGGCTTCGCGCTCAAGGAGGTTCTCAGGAGGTACCTCACGGAGGAGCTGGGAGTCTCCGTGCGGGACTTCGGCCCCGAGACCGACGCGCCGTGCGACTACCCGGACTTCGCGGCGAAGGTGGCCCGGGCCGTCGCGAGCGGGGAGTGCGATCGCGGGATCGTCGTCGACGGCGCCGGGATCGGCTCCGCCATGGCGGCCAACAAGATCGCCGGCGTCCGGGCCGCCTGCTGCCACGACGTCGCGACCGCCATCAACAGCAGGTCCCACAACGGTGCCAACGTCCTCACCCTGGGCTCCGGCGTCGTCGGCCGGGGCCTCGCCCGCCAGATGGTGCGCGTGTGGCTCGCCACGGCCTTCGAGGGCGGGCGGCACGAGCGGCGCGTCGCCAAGGTCATGGAGCTTGAGCGGGAATGGAACGCGAAGAGCTGATCCGGCGCGTGACCGAGGAGGTGATCCGGCGCCTCGCCGGGGGAGCTCCCCCCGCGCCCGCCGGAACGCAGCCGCCGGCGGCCTCCGAGGGGCCCGCGGCGGCCGCCTGTTCGCCGTGCGTGGCGTGCGGCCTGTGCGTCGATCGCCGGCCCGGGGCAGTGGCCTCGATCATCGCCTCGGGCGCCTCCCGCGTGAGCGCGGCGTCGGGCGTTGCGGACTTCCGTCGCGACCTGGGGAGTCTGGCCTCCGTCATCGACCACACGCTCCTCAAGCCCGCGGCCACGCGGGCCGAGGTCGAGGAGCTGTGCGCGGAGGCGGCGCGCTACGGCTTCGCGTCGGTGTGCGTCAACCCGTGCCACGTCCCGCTCTGCGCGGAGCTCCTGCGGCCAACCAACGTGAAGGTCTGCACCGTCGTGGGGTTCCCGCTGGGCGCGAACAAGCCTGAGGTCAAGGCCTTCGAGGCGGAGCGGGCCATCGCCGACGGCGCGCACGAGCTGGACATGGTCGCGAACATCGGCGCCATCAAGGCCGGAGACCACGAGCTGGTCGAGCGCGACATCCGCGGTGTGGTGCGGGCCTGCGGTGCGAGGGTGGTGCTCAAGGTCATCATCGAGGCGGCGCTCCTCACGGACGAGGAGAAGGTGGCCGCCTGCAACATCGCGAAGAAGGCGGGGGCCGACTTCGTGAAGACGTCGACCGGGTTCGCGCCGGGCGGGGCGACGGCGCACGACGTGCGGCTGATGCGGGCCGCGGTCGGACGCGAGATGGGCGTCAAGGCGGCGGGCGGGATCAGGGACCTGGACACGGCGCGGGAGATGGTGGAGGCCGGCGCGAGCAGGATCGGAGCGAGCGCGAGCGTCAAGATCGTGGGCGGGTAGCCGGACGCGCCTGCCGCGTCGTCCGAGTGGAGCCGGCGGCGACGCCGGTTCGCGCGTTCAGGGGGCCGGGCATGACGGCGTACGAGGTCATCCGAAGGAAGCGCAACGGCGGCGAGCTGGACGACGCCGACATCCGGTGGCTCGTCCGGAGCTTCCTGGCCGGCGAGATCGCCGACTACCAGATGGCCGCGTTCCTCATGGCGGTGTACTTCGTCGGCATGACGGAGCGGGAGACCGAGAGCCTGACGCGCGCCATGCTGGAGTCGGGGGAGACGCTTGATCTCGCCGCCATCCCCGGGCCGAAGATCGACAAGCACTCGACGGGAGGCGTCGGGGACAAGCTCTCCCTCGTCGTTGCGCCCGTGGCCGCGTGCCTCGGCGTGCGCGTCCCCATGGTGTCGGGCCGCGCGCTCGGGCACACGGGCGGCACGCTGGACAAGCTCGAGTCGATCCCGGGCCTCCGGACCGACCTCGCGCCTGAGGCGATGCTGCGGGTCGTAGGCGACGTCGGGATGTCCGTCGTGGGCCAGTCGCCGCGGATGGCCCCCGCCGACTTGCGCATGTACGCGCTGCGCGATGTCACGGCGACCGTCGAGTGCGTTCCCCTGATCGTCGCCAGCATTCTCTCGAAGAAGCTGGCGGCCGGGCTCGACGGTCTCGTGCTGGACGTGAAGGTGGGGCGCGGCGCGTTCATGGGCGACCTGGAGCGGGCACGCGGCCTTGCGGGCGCGCTGTGCTCGACGGCAGGGAGGCTGGGGCTCCGTGCGGTCGCGGTCCTCACGGACATGGAGAGCCCGCTGGGGCTGGCCGTGGGCAACTCCCTCGAGGTCGAGGAAGCCGTTCTGGTGCTCCGCGGCGGGGGGCCTGCGGACGTGCGCGAGACGAGCCTCGAGCTCGCCGCGCGGATGGCCCTGCTGGGCGGGCGCGCGCGCGACCTGGGTGAGGCGCGCGCGCTCGCGAAGGACGCCCTGGAGAGCGGCCGCGCGTTCGAGGTCTTCCTGAGGTTCGTCGAGGCCCAGGGTGGCGACGTCCGCTTCGTGGACGGGCGCGAGCGGCTCCGCCGCGCGCCGCTGGTCAGGGCGGTGCCGAGCGCGGCAGGCGGCGTGGTGCGCGCCATCGACGCTCTCGAGGTCGGGCTTGCGTGCGTGAAGCTCGGGGCGGGCCGGCGGTCGGTCGGTGAGGCGGTCGACCACGCCGTCGGCGTCGTGATCGCCGCTCCCGTAGGCGCGGGTGTGAGCGTGGGGGACCCTCTGGCATTCGTTCATGCCGACGGCGAGGCGGCGGCGGCAGCAGCCGAAGAGAGGGTTCGGGCGGCCTTCAGGCTGGCATCCGAACGCCAGCCCGAGCGGCGCACCCGTGTGCTCGAGGTCATTCCTCAGGACCTGCGGTAGCCGGTGGGGACGGTCAGATCTCAGCGCAGCCCGCCGCGGTCGTGCGCAGGGCACATCTCGGTCGGTTCCGTGCCCGCGACGAACACCTCGTCCAGCGTTTCCCCGCAGTCGGGGGTCGCCAGCGCTCCGGTCTCGGCGCAGATCCGTCGGACCACGACGCCGCTCGGGCGTCGGAACGGCTCGTGCGGAAGCCCGGCGTGCGCCGCCTTCATGAACTCCGTCCAGATGGGGAGGGCCGCCACGGCGCCGGTCATGCTCCTGCCGAGCGAGCGCCTGTCGTCGTACCCCACCCAGACGCCGCACACGACCCTGGGGGTGTAGCCCACGAACCACGCGTCCGTGCAGTCGTTGGTGGTCCCGGTCTTCCCGGCCGCGGGGTGATCGAAGCCCCACGCTCTGGCAGCCCAGCCTGTGCCGTTCACCATCACGCTCTCGAGCATGCTCGTCACGACGTAGGCGGTCTCCGGGGAGAGGGCCTCACGGCTCCGGCTCTCGTGTCTCTCCAGTATCCGGCCGTTCTGATCCTCGATCCTCTCGATCGCGTACGGCGACATCCTGATGCCGTGGTTGTCGAGTGTGGCGTACGCCTCGACCATGTCGATCACCTTGACCTCACTGCTTCCGAGGGCGATCGAGTACACGGGCTTGATCGGCGTCGATATGCCCATCTGCCTGGCGCACTGGACAACTGCCTGGGGCCCCAGGTCCATGCAGAGCCTCACGGTCGGCAGGTTGATCGAGTGCTTGAGCGCGTACCGGAGCGTGACCTCACCTCGGAATCCGGGTTCGTAGTTCTCGGGGATCCAGTCCGTCGGCTCCTCGACCACGCCGTCCCGCGTCCTGACAAGGCGAGGGGCTCCTGCTCCCGGAACGATGACGGGCGCGTCGAGGATCCTGTCCGCAGGCGTGTACCCACCGTCGATCGCCGCCGTGTAGACGAACGGCTTGAATCCCGAGCCTGGCTGCCGCGGCGCCTGGGTCGCCCGGTTGAACTCGCTGTCCCTGAAGTCCCGCCCGCCGACCATGGCGATGATGCCGCCCGAGGCGGCGTCGACGGCGAGGAGGGCTCCCTGCACATACGGTGTGAACTCGCTGCCTCCGGCCTGGGCGGTCGCGTCTCCGCGCCTGATCCTGTACCCCGCCTCGCGCTCCAGCCTCGCCAGACGGTTCTCGAGCGCTCTCTCAGCCGCCGCCTGAAGGTCGAGGTCCAGGGTCGTGTAGATCCGCAGGCCGCCGGCGTAGAGCGCGTCCGGTCCGTAGCGACCGACGAGCTCTCTGCGTATGTGCTCAACGAAGTACGCGCCGAGCCCGGCGCCGTCGCTCCGCGGCAGGATGTGGAGGGCGGCCGTGTCGGCGCGCGCCGCTTCCTCGCGCGTGATCGTCCCCTGGCCGGCCATCAGCGATAGGACGAGCCGCCGACGCGCCAGGGCGCGGTTCGGGTGCTGCCGCGGCGAGTAGCCGCTCGGGTTCTTCGGCAGACCCGCGAGCAGCGCGCACTCGGCAAGATCGAGCTCCGACACGTGCTTGCCGAAGAACTGCCAGGACGCCGCCTGCACTCCGTAGGCGCCGTGTCCGAAGTAGATCTGGTTGAGGTACAGCTCGAGGATCCTGTCCTTCGAGTACGTCTGCTCGATCCGGAGGGCGAGCAGCGCCTCGCGCAGCTTCCGCGTCAGGCTGATCTCCGGGGTCAGGAAGAGGCTCCTCGCCAGCTGCTGCGTGATCGTGCTGGCCCCCTCGACCACCCGGCCCGCCCGGACGTTCCGCATGGCTGCGCGCATGATCGCGCTGGCGTCGACGCCCCAGTGGCTTCGGAAGTCCTTGTCCTCCGTCGCCACGACGGCGTCCACGAGGGCAGCGGGAACATCGTCGAGCGCTACGATGACCCGGTTCTCCCGGGCGAACGCGTGGAGGATCCTGCCGTCCCTCGCGTAGACCGTGGCTCCGACGAGGGGCTGCACCGACTCGAGGAGAGACGGCGAGGGCAGACCGCGCTGTAGCCACAGCACGGCGCCCACCGCGCCGGCTACGAGCGCGGCGAGGACGATCACGAAGAGCCTGATCCAGGATCTGAGCACCAGCCCTCCCGCAGACGGCGGCCATCCGCTGGCCCGGGGCCGCCGCACGCCGCTACGCTATCCGACAGGCGCTGTGGAGTCAAGCCGCGGCCGTCCCGCCTGTTTGCCCTTGCGCCGGCGGGTGCCGGGTTGGTATGTACTATGCAGCCGTTCGCTGACTCGCCCGGCCCCGCGCGGGAGAAGGCGGGGGGGCAGGCCACCTGATGGGCGGACGAACCGGAGGTCTCCGACGTGCTTGACCCGAGGGAGCAGCTGGAGCGACTTCGCGAAGGGGTCGTGGAGATCATCAAGGAGGACGAGCTCCTAGGGAAGCTCGAACGCTCCCTGCGCGACGGGAAGCCGCTCAGGGTCAAGCAGGGGTTCGACCCCAGCGCGCCCGACTTGCACCTGGGTCACGCGGTCGGCCTTCGCAAGCTGCGCCAGTTCCAGGACCTCGGCCACACGGCGGTGGTCATCATCGGCGACTACACGGGCATGGTGGGCGATCCCAGCGAGCGAGCCGAGACGCGCCCCAGGCTGACGTACGAGGAGGTTCTCAGGAACGCGCAGACCTACCAGGCGCAGCTCCACAAGATCGTCGACCCGGCGCGGACCGAGGTCGTCATGAACGGTGACTGGTTCCGGACCATGAGCTTCGCCGACGTCATGGACCTTGCCGGGAAGTACACCGTCGCGAGGATCCTCGAGCGCGACGACTTCACGCAGCGCTTCGGCGCGCAGCAGCCCATCAGCATCCACGAGCTCTTCTACCCGCTCATGCAGGGATATGACTCGGTGGCCATCAGGGCCGACGTGGAGCTCGGCGCCACGGAGCAGAAGTTCAACTGCCTGGTTGCTCGGGAGATCCAGAAGGCGTACGGGGTCGAGCCCGAGGTCGTGATGCTCATGCCGGTCCTGGAGGGCACGGACGGCGTGCGGCGGATGAGCAAGAGCACCGGCAACTACATCGGGCTCTCGGAGTCCCCGCGCGAGATGTACGGAAAGACGATGTCGATTCCCGACGCTGTGATCGGGCGGTACTACGAGCTCGCGGCTGTTCTCTCCCCTGAGACGCTCGCGGGCGTGAAGGAGAGCCTGCAGGATCCCGATGTGAACCCGCGCGATCTCAAGAGACAGCTCGCGAGGCGCCTCGTCACGCTGTACCACGGCGTGGCGGCGGCGGACAGCGCCGAGGCGGAGTTCGACAGGGTCTTCGCGAAGGGCGGGCTGCCCGACGAGGTCCCCGAGCCGGTCGTGGTCCTCAAGGGGCAGTCGGACCTTTCTCGCGCGTGGATCGTGGCGGTCGTGGTAGGAGCGGGGCTTGCCGGGTCGGGTGGAGAAGCCAGACGCCTGATCGCCCAGGGGGGGATCAGAGTGGACGGCGAGGCGGTGAGGGATCCGGATGCGGTGGTGGACCTGAGTGCACCGCGCCTCCTGCAGGCCGGGAAGAGGAGGTTCGTCAGGCTCGTGCCGGGGAGGGTCCTTCCTGGGGAGTAGATCGGCGCGGCGCGGGGGATCGGAAAAAAAGTCGCCGCCGTGTAGAAAATCGCTTGACAGGAATCGCCCCGGAGCCTATACTCCCAAGGCTGCCGAAAGACAGCCGGGGCTCCCTGCGGGAGCGGGGACTCCGAAGCTCTTTGAAACCTGAATAGCGTGCTAGCCAAGTACCCTGAACGGGTTCTCTCGTGACGGGCGCGCGCGAGCGCGGCCGGCGCGGGGAACACATGCACACGCGTAAGACGCTGTCCCTCACGGTGTGGGGGGCAGTCGAGGATTAGACTACAACGGAGAGTTTGATCCTGGCTCAGAATGAACGCTGGCGGCGTGGATTAGGCATGCAAGTCGAACGCGAAAGGGTCCCTTCGGGGACCTGAGTAGAGTGGCGAACTGGTGAGTAACGCTTGGGGAACCTGCCCTTGAGTGGGGAACACGTCCGAAAGACGTAAATTCCGCATGACGTCTCCTGCCCGCATGAGTGGGAGACCAAAGGTGCCCTCTGACACAAGGTGCCGCTTAAGGATGGCCCCGAGTCCTATTAGCTAGTTGGTAGGGTAACGGCCTACCAAGGCTATGATGGGTAGCTGGCCTGAGAGGGTGGTCAGCCACACTGGGACTGAGATACGGCCCAGACTCCTAAGGGAGGCAGCAGTCGAGAGGCTTCGGCAATGGGCGCAAGCCCGACCGAGCGACGCCGCGTGGGCGATGAAGGCCTTCGGGTCGTAAAGCCCTGTCACAGGGGGGAGAACCGCACCCAGCTGAATAGGCTGGGTGCCTGACGTTGCCCCTGGAGAAAGACCCGGCTAACTCCGTGCCAGCAGCCGCGGTAATACGGAGGGGTCAAGCGTTATTCGGATTTACTGGGCGTAAAGGGCGCGTAGGCGGGATCGCGGGTCGGCCGTGAAATCCACCGGCTCAACCGGTGAACTGCGGTCGAAACTGCGATTCTTGAGCTTGGTAGAGGAAGGCGGAATTCCTGGTGTAGCGGTGGAATGCGTAGATATCAGGAAGAACACCGGTAGCGAAGGCGGCCTTCTGGGCCATGGCTGACGCTGAGGCGCGAAAGCTGGGGGAGCAAACAGGCTTAGATACCCTGGTAGTCCCAGCCTTAAACGATGGGCACTAGGTGTAGGAGGTACTGACCCCTCCTGTGCCGCAGCAAACGCATTAAGTGCCCCGCCTGGGGAGTACGGTCGCAAGGCTGAAACTCAAAGGAATTGACGGGACCCCGCACAAGCGGTGGAGCATGTGGTTCAATTCGACGCAACGCGAAGAACCTTACCGGGGCTTGACATGTACCGGACAGGCATGGAAACATGCCCTCCCTTCGGGGTCGGTACACAGGTGCTGCATGGCTGTCGTCAGCTCGTGTCGTGAGATGTTGGGTTAAGTCCCGCAACGAGCGCAACCCTCGTCGCCTGTTGCCATCGGGTTATGCCGGGCACTCTGGCGAGACTGCCGGCGATATGCCGGAGGAAGGCGGGGATGACGTCAAGTCCTCATGGTCCTTACGTCCCGGGCTACACACGTGCTACAATGGCCGGTACAAAGGGTTGCAATGCCGCGAGGCGGAGCCAATCCCAAAAAGCCGGTCTCAGTTCGGATTGGAGTCTGCAACTCGACTCCATGAAGCCGGAATCGCTAGTAATCGCGGATCAGCACGCCGCGGTGAATACGTTCCCGGGGTTTGTACACACCGCCCGTCAAGCCACGAAAGCTGGGAGTGCCCTAAGTCGCTGAGCCAACCCGCAAGGGGGGCAGGCGCCCAAGGTAAGACCAGCGATTGGGGCTAAGTCGTAACAAGGTAGCCGTACCGGAAGGTGTGGCTGGATCACCTCCTTTCTAAGGAGACATCTCGACCGGCGCCACGCGCGGCGGATCGAGAAGGTCAGACGGTCAGAGGAACGGCTGGCACGCTATTCATCGTGATTCGGCCTTCCCGCAGTCGGGGAGCCTCTCGGGCCTATAGCTCAGCCGTGGTTAGAGCGCACGCCTGATAAGCGTGAGGTCAGAGGTTCAACTCCTCTTAGGCCCACCAATCCCATCGAGGCTCGTGCCGGGGATATAGCTCAGCTGGGAGAGCGCCTGCTTTGCAAGCAGGAGGTCACCGGTTCGATCCCGGTTATCTCCACCAGTTCGACCTCAGCGAGGTTGGTAGGCTTACGAGGGGTTCGGGCAGTAGCCGACGGCGGGCACGGGTCTTTGACAACTCAAGAGATTGGACGGGCAAAGCATCTTTGCCGTGATCAAGATGGCCAAGTTACTAAGGGCACATGGTGGATGCCTTGGCGCCAGCAAGCGATGAAGGACGTGGTAAGCTGCGATAAGCCCCGGTGAGGAGCAAACATCCTTTGACCCGGGGATTTCCGAATGGGGCAACCCCACGCGGGTCATGCCGCGTGATCGCCGGCTGAATCAGATAGGCCGGACGAGGCGAACGGGGGGAACTGAAACATCTCAGTACCCCCAGGAGAAGAAAGCAACAGCGACTTCCCTAGTAGTGGCGAGCGAACGGGAACAAGCCTAAACCGATCTGCATGTTCAAGCCCGCGCGCGTTGTGCAGACGGTGTCGTGGGGCCCGATTGGACCGGTGTGCGGACCGGTCGGGGAGTGAGCAACCCGAGCTTCAGTCGAACGGCATGGGAAGGCCGACCATAGAGGGTGATAGTCCCTTAGACGAAGGAGCGGAGGCTCCCTGGGTTGGGTACCCAAGTACTGCGGGGCACGTGAAACCCCGTGGGAATCCGGGAGGACCACCTCCTAAGGCTAAGTATTCGCTGGCGACCGATAGCGAACCAGTACCGTGAGGGAAAGGTGAAAAGAACTCCTGGCGGAGAGTGAAATAGAACCTGAAACCGTGTGCCTACAAGCTGTGGGAGGGTCTGCGCGGGCTTCGGCCCACGCAGATCTGACCGCGTGCCTTTTGCATAATGATCCGGCGACTTGTTAGAGCGTGGCGAGGTTAAGCGTCTGTGACGCGGAGCCGGAGCGAAAGCGAGTCCGAAATGGGCGACAATGAGTCGCGCTCTACAGACCCGAAGCCAGGTGATCTACGCATGGCCAGGGCGAAGCGCGTGTAGCAATGCGTGGAGGCCCGAACTAGTGGTCGTTGAAAAGACTTTGGATGAGCTGTGCGTAGGGGTGAAAGGCTAATCAAACCTGGAGATAGCTGGCTCTCCCCGAAATAGGTTTTGGCCTAGCCTCGGTTCATAGAGTGGCGGAGGTAGAGCACTGATTGGGTTAGGGGGTTCACCGACCTGCCGACCCCATTCAAACTCCGAATGCCGTCATCTCGTTTACCGGGAGTCAGCCTGCGGGTGATAAGATCCGCGGACGAGAGGGGAAGAACCCAGACCAGCAGCTAAGGTCCCCAAGTACTGGCTAAGTGAAGTAAGGATGTGGGATTGCTCAGACAGCTGGGATGTTGGCTTAGAAGCAGCCACCATTTAAAGAGTGCGTAACTGCTCACCAGTCAAGCGGCCCCGCGCCGAAAATTCACGGGACTCAAGCCAGCCACCGAAGCTCTGGATGCGCCCGCAAGGGCGTCTGGTAGGGGAGCGTTCCGTTGTAGGGTGAAGCTCGATCGTGAGATCGGGTCGACGAAACGGAAGTGATTATGCCGGAACGAGTAGCGATAATGCAGGCGAGAAACCTGCACACCGAAAGCCCAAGGGTTCCTGAGGAAGGTTAATCCGCTCAGGGTTAGTCGGGACCTAAGCCGAGGCCGACAGGCGTAGGCGATGGAGAACGGGCTAATATTCCCGTACCACTGACGAGACGACAAAGACGCTAAGGGGTGACGCAGGAGTGAAAGGTCAGCCGGGTGTTGGATGTCCCGGTCTAAGCGAGTAGGGGGGCTGCGTGTAAATGCGCGCGGCCACTACCCCGAGACGTGATGGGGAGTCCCTTTGGGACACAAACTGACCCTAATCAAGCTGCCGAGAAAAGCCTCTATGCGAGTCTCGTCGGTGCCCGTACCGGAAACCGACACAGGTGGGCGAGGAGAGTATCCAAAGGTGCTCGGGAGAACGGCGGTTAAGGAACTCGGCAATCTGACCCCGTAACTTCGGGATAAGGGGTGCCCTTTGCGGTGATCCTCCTTGCGAGGGGAGCTGTGAGGGGCCGCAGAGAATCGGCCTGGGCGACTGTTTACTAAAAACACAGGTCTCTGCCAAGCCGCAAGGCAACGTATAGGGACTGACACCTGCCCGGTGCTGGAAGGTTAAGGGAAGACGTTAGCCCCCTTCGGGGGGCGAAGCGTTGAACCGAAGCCCCAGTAAACGGCGGCCGTAACTATAACGGTCCTAAGGTAGCGAAATTCCTTGTCGGGTAAGTTCCGACCTGCACGAATGGTGACACGACTTGGGCGCTGTCTCAACCGCCGACCCGGCGAAACTGTAGCAGCGGTGAAGATGCCGCTTACCCGCAACTGGACAGAAAGACCCCGTGGACCTTTACTGCACCCTGATATTGGTCTTCGGCCAGGTTCGTGTAGGATAGGTGGGAGGCTATGAAGCGGGGGCGCTAGCCTTCGTGGAGCCAACCTTGAAATACCACCCTTGCCTTGTTGGAGACCTAACCCGGCGCCGTTACCCGGTGCGGGGACAGTGTCAGGCGGGTAGTTTGACTGGGGCGGTCGCCTCCTAAAACGTAACGGAGGCGCCCAAAGGTTCCCTCAGCGCGGACGGCAACCGCGTGTCGAGTGTAAGGGCAGAAGGGAGCTTGACTGCGAGGCAAACAAGCCGAGCAGATGCGAAAGCAGGGCCTAGTGATCTGCCGGTGCTGCGTGGAAAGGCCGGCACTTAACGGATAAAAGGTACCCCGGGGATAACAGGCTTATCTCCCCCGAGAGTCCACATCGACGGGGAGGTTTGGCACCTCGATGTCGGCTCAACACATCCTGGGGCTGGACAAGGTCCCAAGGGTTTGGCTGTTCGCCAATTAAAGTCGTTACGTGAGCTGGGTTTAGAACGACGTGAGTCAGTTCGGTCCTTATCCGTTGCGGGCGTAGGATGCTTGAGGAGAGCTGCCCTTAGTACGAGAGGACCAGGGTGGACGAACCTCTAGTGTACCAGTTGTCACGCCAGTGGCATCGCTGGGTAGCTATGTTCGGAAAGGATAAACGCTGAAAGCATCTAAGCGTGAAGCCTCCTCCAAGAATAGGCATCCCGTGGGGCAACCCACCTAAAGGCTCGTTGGAGATGACGACGTTGATAGGCCGGAGGTGTAAGGGGAGCAATCCTCTCAGCCGACCGGTACTAATCGGCCGTGCGACTTGGCCGTCATGAGATCTACAGCAATGGTGCTGCTGCTCGTCCAATACTCTGAGTTGTCGCCGATCTGTGCACCTGGCGACGCAGTCGACGATCTAGATCGCTTGCGACTGATTTGGGGCTGGACCTCGTCCTGACCCCAGGCCGGGTGCCTCAGTGAAGCCGGCGCGCGCCGGCCGGGAGCGTTGTTTCGGTGGCTATGGCGGAGGGGTCACACCTGTACCCATTTCGAACACAGTAGTTAAGCCCTCCAGCGCCGATGGTACTGCTTGGGAGACCTTGCGGGAGAGTAGGACGCTGCCGGAACATGCGGACCCCCTTCGCCGAGAGGTGAAGGGGGTCCTTCTTCTTCCTGGCCGTATGCGCGCCGCCTTGACGCTTCGCACATCCGCTTGCTAGCCTCGCCGCCTGAGCTCTGCCATCAACGGAGGATGCCATGGAGAGGCGTAGATCGGTCTTACCCGGGGGCGCGGCGTGGATGCTCCTCGCGCTTGCAGCGGGATGCTCTTCGACGGCTTCGGTTGACGGTGAGCGTCCCGCGTCGCAGGAGCTCCCCAACTGGGTTCTCGTTGTGCCCGTGACAGACTCCGTGCGCGCGTACTACGTGGGGGGGTGCTCGGCAGCCCCGGACGCCGCCGCAGGCGTGGCGGAGGCCGAGGCCGACGCGAGGTCCCAGGCGGAGCGCGCCGTCCGCGAGCATATGCTCGGCCTCGTCGATCGCGCGTTCCGACACGCCGGCGTCGAGTTGACGAGCACAGATCGTGGGGTCTTCCGGACCCGCCTGGTCGAGCCCGTCGTCGAACGGCTGGCCGCCGAGCTGAGGCGCGAGGACGCATTCCACAGGGAGTGCCCGGCTTCGTCGGCACGGGACGGCACCCGCGGAGTGTGCGACGTGTTCGTTCTCATGAGCGCCGACGTTCCTGCTTGGGATCGGCTTCAGGCCGAGGTGCTGGCGGGCATGCGGAAGAGGCAGCAGGCGGAGGGCGGTGCCTCGGCGGCCGTCGAACTCCTCGATTGGATGCTGAGGCATGCCAACGAGGACGATCCGGGAGCGATCCGGGGCGAGCGCGGAGAGCCATGATCCGTTCGGACTTCGTCCACCTCCACAACCACTCCGAGTACAGCCTTCTGGACGGAGCGTCGCGCATCGACCGCATGGTCGAGCGTGCGCTCGAGCTCAGGATGCCCGCCCTCGCGCTGACCGACCACGGCAACATGTTCGGTGTGATCGAGTTCTACGCGGCCGCCATGGAGAAGGGCCTCAAGCCGATCATCGGGCTTGAGGCGTACGTCGACCCGCGATCGCACACGGAACGGCCGCAGGGGAGGGCGTGGGACCTCAACCACCTCCTGCTGCTCGCGAGGAACGAGCAAGGCTACCGCAACCTGATGCGGCTGTCCACGATCTCCTTTCTCGAAGGCCTCTACTACCGCCCGCGGATCGACAGGGAGCTTCTGCGCCGGCACCACGAGGGTATCATCGCGACGACGGCATGCCTGCGGGGGGCGCCGGCCCAGCGCATCCTCGCGGGGGATCTCGCGGGCGCGCGCGAAGCGGCCATCGAGCTCGCCGAGATCTTCGGCGACGGCAACTTCTACCTCGAGATACAGAACCACGGCCTTCCCGAGGAGGCGGCCGTCCGGGCTGGCTATGCGCAGCTCTCCCGCGAGCTCGGCATCCCCCTCGTCGCCGCGAACGACTGCCACTACCTTGCGCGCGAGGCGGCCCCGGCGCACGACGTTCTCCTGTGCATCCAGACCTCAAAGGAGATCGACGACCCGGACCGCATGCGAATGCCGAACGACGAGTTCTACCTCAAGTCCCCGAACGAGATGCGCGCCGTGATGGCCGAGTTCCCCGATGCCTACGAGAACACGGTGGCCATCGCCGAGCGGTGCAACCTGTCGCTCGAGTTCGGGCGCGTGCACATGCCGCGGTTCCCCCTGCCGCAGGGCTACGCGGACGCCGCGGAGTACCTGGCCGCGCTCGCCCGCGAGGGCATCGAGCGGCGGTGCGGCTCCACCGTTCCTCCCGAGGTCACGGATCGGATGGAACGGGAGCTCGCGCTCATCAAGGACATGGGCTTCTCGGGGTACTTCCTGATCGTCCAGGACTTCATCGAGGAGGCCAAACGACGCGGCATTCCCGTGGGGCCGGGGCGCGGGTCGGCAGCCGCCAGCATCGTGAGCTACGCCCTCGGCATCACCGAGCTGGATCCCCTGCGGTTCGGCCTGGTCTTCGAGCGCTTTCTGAACCCGGCGCGGAAGGCGATGCCGGACTTCGACATCGACTTCTGCTACGAACGCCGCAATGAGATCATCGACTACGTCACGCAGAAGTACGGCCGCGAGTCGGTCGCTCAGGTGATCACGTTCGGCACGATGCAGGCGCGGGCCGTCGTGCGCGACGTCGGGCGGGTGCTCAAGCTGCCGTACGCCGAGGTCGACCGGATCGCGAAGATGATCCCCCGCGAGCTCAGCATCACGCTGGACGACGCGCTCGCCCGCGTTCCCGAGCTCAGGGAGCTCCGGGACTCCGACGAGAAGTACGCCAAGCTCATCGAGTACGCCAGGATGCTCGAGGGGCTCGTGCGCCACGCGTCGGTCCACGCGGCCGGGGTCATCATCGCCCCGGGACGCATCGACGCCTGGGCGCCTCTCTACAAGTCGGCCGGCGACGAGATCACGACCCAGTACCACATGAAGTCGCTGGCGAAGATCGGCCTCCTCAAGTTCGACTTCCTCGGCCTGAGGACGCTGACGGTCATCCGGGACACCCTTGCGATGATTGAGGAGAACCACGGCGTCCAGAGGACGCCGGAGAGCATCCCGCTGGACGACCCCGCGACGTACGAACTGCTGAGCAGCGGAAACACGGTCGGCGTGTTCCAGCTGGAGTCGTCCGGCATGCGCGACCTTCTGCGGAAGATGAAGCCGGAGAGGATCGAGGACATCATCGCCGTCAACGCGCTCTTCCGCCCCGGTCCGCTGGGCTCGGGGATGGTGGAGGACTACGTCAAGCGGAAGCACGGCCGGCAGAAGGTCGCGTACCTCCACCCGAAGCTCGCGTCGGTGCTGAGCGAGACCTACGGCGTCATCGCGTACCAGGAGCAGGTGATGAAGGTGGCGAGCGAGCTCGCCGGCTTCACGATGAGTCAGGCCGACATCCTGCTGAACGCGATGCGGAAGAAGGTCCCGGAGCAGATGGCGCTTCAGCGCGAGGACTTCGTCCGGGGGGCCGTCGGCGCGGGCATCCCGAAGAGCACGGCGGGGGCCGTGTTCGATCAGATGGCGCACTTCGCGGGATACGGCTTCAACAAGGCGCACAGCGCCTCCTACGCGATCCTCGCGGTGAGGACGGCCTACCTCAAGGCGCACCACGCGGCGGAGTTCATGGCGGCCACGCTCACGAGCGAGATGGACGACTCCGATCGTGTCGTCGCGCTCATCAACGAGTGCCGGCGGATGGGGATCCGGGTGCTTCCCCCCAACGTCAACGAGGGACAGGCCGAGTTCAGGGCGACGCCCCGGGGCGACATCCAGTTCGGCCTCGCCGCGATCAAGAACGTCGGCCGTGCGGCCGTCCACTCGATCGTCGACGCGAGACGGCAGCGCGGGTCCTTCGGCGACATCTTCGACCTCACGAGCCGCGTGGACCTGCGGATCGTGAACCGTCGCGTCCTCGAGAGTCTTGTCGCCGCCGGCGCCCTGGATGCGCTTCACGGTCACCGGGCCGGCCAGATGGCGGCCGTCCCGGCGGCGCTCGAGCTCGGCCAGCGCGCACAGCGTGAGCACGAGTCCGGACAGACGTCGCTCCTGACCGTCCTCGATGGGGCCGCAGGCGCGCCAGCAAGGCCGAGGAAGCTGCCCGATGCGGAGCCCTGGAGCGACAGCGAGATGCTCAACCGGGAGAAGGAGGTGCTCGGGTTCTACATGACCGGGCACCCGCTCGCGCGCTACGAGCGCGAGCTTCGCGAGTTCGCGACGATCTCCGTGGGCGAGCTGCAGGAGGCCGAGGACGGCGAGGCCGTGCGGATCGGCGGCATCGTCACGAACGCCAAGCAGATGACGGACAGGAAGGGCGAGCGGATGGCCTTCGTGACCCTCGAGGACTTCACGGGGCGCGTCGAGCTCGTCGTGTTCTCGAAGTGCTTCGCCAGGAGACACGAGTCCGTCCAGAAGGACGCGGCGCTGCTCGTCGAGGGGAAGGTCTCCACGCGCGAGGAGGAGGTTCCGAAGATCGTCGTGAGCGACATCGTGCCCCTCGCCATGGCCCATCAGCGGTTCGTCGAGAGGCTCGTCATCACGCTCACGTCCGACGTGCTCGTCGAGACGCTGCTCGAGGAGATCAAGGGGGCTCTCGGCGCCCACTCCGGGCGCTGTCCGGTCGACCTCGTCCTGCGCACCGGAGGCCGGCTCGTGACCGTCAGCGCCGGGGCGGTTCGCGTGGATCCGTCGCGTGAGCTTGTGAGTCGTCTTGAGGCGATGGTCGGAGAGGGGAACGTGAGGCTTGTCGGAGCCGCGGCGGCCGCGCCGCCCCCGCCGGGTTTCTAATTGACAGCGCCATAAGGGGTTGCTATATTTCGCCACGCGGCCTGGAAGGGGTCCACGAGGCTCGGGGAGTGACGCATATGCTCAGAAGAGCGGCACTTGCGGTCCTCGCGCTCCTCTCGCTGGTCGCGGTGGCGCCGGCCGTCGAGCTCGACGGCCGGTTTCCCGAGCTCGCAGATCTTCCGACGGCCCACACCGTTCCCAGAGCCACGTACTCGATCGGAGCGCGCCTCGCGCCCGGCGGGACGCTCGTGGGGGGCATCCGAGTGGGCGTGACGGACTACCTCTACCTTGGGGTGTCCTACGGGGCCCGGAACGTCGTGGGGCTGGGCCGACCGGACTGGGAGAGCCGCGTCGAGTTCGACGCGAAGGTCCGGATCGCGAGGCAGGGGAACGCGCCGGTCGGGCTGGCGCTCGGGTTCGACTCGCGCGGCTACGGCCGGCAGTTCGACAGCGGCGCGTTCGAGAAGGCCTCGCCGGGCCTGTTCCTCGTCGCCTCCCGGGAGTTCCCGTTCTCCGAGCACTGGGAGTGGAGCGCGGGCATCACGAGGACGATGGAGGAGCGGAGGGCAAGACCGGGCTTCTTCGGCGGCGTGTCGGCTCGGTTCTCGCAGGAATTCTCGGTCATCACCGAGCTCCAGGCGAACGCGAGGACGATGACCGAGGAGGGCGAGTCGACGACCGCCTACCTGAACGCGGGACTGCGCTGGTTCTTCGCCAAGAAGGTCCAGCTCGATTTCCTGCTCAGGAATCTCACGGGCTCGAGGAACTCGCCCGAGCCGTCGAGCAGGTCGATCGCGTTCATCTTCCACGACAGCTTCTGAGCTGACGGCCCTGGGGTGCCCGGCGGCGCCCGAGGAGGCTCGAGCATGGTGGGATGGCTGGAGTTCGAGAAGCCGCTCCTCGAGCTGGAACAGAGGATCGACGAGCTCCGGAGCTTCGCCGACAGCCAGAGCATCGACGTCGCTCGGGAGCTTGCGCGCCTCGAGGCGAAGGCCGGCGAGCTCCGCAAGCAGATCTACGGCAGGCTCAGCCGCTGGCAGATCACGCAGATCGCCCGACATCCGAAGCGACCCTACACGCTCGACTACATCAGAATGCTCGGCGTGGAGTTTCTGGAGCTCCACGGAGACCGGCGGTTCGGCGACGACGAGGCCATCGTGGGCGGTCTCGGGTTCTTCGGCGGTCGGAGGGTCGTCATCATAGGGCAGCAGAAGGGACGGGACACGAAGGAGAACATCCGGCGGAACTTCGGCATGGCGCATCCCGAGGGATACCGAAAGGCGCTCCGGCTCATGCACCTGGCGGGGAAGTTCGGTCGACCGATCGTGTCGTTCGTCGACACACCGGGGGCGTACCCGGGCATCGGCGCCGAGGAGCGCGGCCAGGCGGAGGCCATCGCGCTGAACCTGCGAGAGATGGCGCGCCTGCCCGTTCCGATCGTCGTCGTGGTCATCGGCGAGGGGGGGAGCGGCGGCGCCCTGGGGATCGGGGTCGGCGACAGGGTCCTTATGCTCGAGTACTCCGTCTACTCCGTGATCTCGCCGGAGGGGTGCGCTTCGATCCTGTACCGTGACGCCGCGAAGGCGCCCCAGGCGGCCGAAGCGATGAAGATCACGGCGAAGGACCTCCTCGGCTTCAAGGTCGTCGACGAGGTCGTCCCCGAGCCGAGCGGCGGGGCCCACCGCGATCCGGCGGCCGCGGCGCGGAGCGTCGGAGCGGCCATCGACCGTCATCTGACCGAGCTCGAGGGGCTCGGTCCGGCGGAGCTCGTCAGGCAGAGGCTGGCGAAGTACATGGCGATGGGCGAGTTCACGGAGACCTAGAGCCTCTGCGACCCGCGCCGGGCTTCTCCCTTGAACAAGCTCCCGCGCAAGGCGTCTCGATACCCGTCGCGGGTGCCGCGGGCAGTGGCGGCGTCCCGCGAGTCTTTCACGCATCTGCCCTCATGGAGAACCGACGATGCGGCCCGTGGTGGCCTCTCTCCTCGTGGTGATCTGCGCCGCTCAGGCGGCGCTGGGCGGCCGCGGCGCCGTCGAGCTCGTGTCGTCCTCGCCGGAGCGCGTCGTGGTGCGTTGCGAGGTCGGAGAGCCGGTCGTCCGCACTCTGTCCATCCCGCAGGGAGACTACGTGACGGTGTCCATTCCGGGCGCGGAGCCGCTGGGCATCCCGGGCGCTCCCGACCTGCCGATGTTCCGTGCCACCGTCGGCATCCCGGACTGCGACGCGGTGGACATGACGATCTCCACGACGCCTGGCGCGCCGCTGAGAGACGTGTGGGTCGCCCCGTCGCCGACGGTCCTGCCGGGCGAGGACGGCGCTCTGAGCGACTACCGGTATGTCGAGGGTGAGCAGTACAGGGCGGCAGGCGTGTGGCCGCCGGGCGCGGCGGCGATGGGCACGCCCGGGACCCTCGGCACGCAGCGCGTCGTGGAGATCCTGCTGCACCCGTGCCAGGTGGACCCGCAGGCGCGCGCGCTCCTCGTCCACTCGTCGATCGAGGTGACCCTCACGTTTCGAGGCGTGCGGGGTCCGTCCGCGCCGCGGCCGGACGCTCCGCGGCGGGAGCGGATGCTCGAGACCGTGCTTCTCAACTACGAGAGCGCCCGCCAGTGGCGCGTCGGCCGACAGCCCGCGGCGCCGCCGGAACGCCCCGGCGACTCGTTCGAGACCTCCGCGAACTGGCTGAAGATGCGCGTGACGCGGCAGGCCGCCCACGCCGTCAGCCCCGCCGATCTCAGGAACGTCGGCGTTTCGCCTGCCTCGGTCGATCCGAGGACGATCCGCGTGTTCTCCGGGACCGGGCTTCCGCTTCCCGAGAACGTGACCGCGCCCAGGCCCGACTGGATGGTCGAGTGCGACATCCTCGTTGAGGGAGAGAGCGACGGCGTCTTCGACGAAGGCGACCGCGTCGTCTTCTGCGCCTTCGGCCCCGACGGCTGGGCGTGCGACATGGGCCTCGCCCCGGCGGAAGAGCCCTACTACGAGAATCCCTTCTCGAGCTCGAACGTGTACTGGCTCACCTGGGAGAGCCCCGGCACGCCCTCCGGCTTCTCCGGCGAGCCGCGGAGAATGCAGGAGGACGATCTGCAGTCGTCGCCCTCTGCGACACCGGCGGACGCGTACTGGGCCCGGGACCATCTGGAGCGGAACATCTACGAGTGGCTCGGCGCGTCGGACAACTGGTTCTGGCAGCAGATGCAGCAGAGCCCGCTGCCCGAGCGGAGGCAGTTCACCCACCAGCTCAACCGGGTTCGAACCGACTCCACGGCGGTCCTCCGCGTGCGCGTCGAGGGGATCTCCGCGGCGGCCGCGAACCCGGACCACCACACCCGCTTCTCCCTGAACGGGGAGCTCGTGCACGTCGCGGAGTGGGAGGGCGAGACGCGACTCATCGTCGAGATCGCCGACGTGCCGGTCGTCGAGGGCGACAACACGCTCGAGATCTTCCTGCCGAGGCAGGGCGACTCGTTCCGTGACGACAGGATCCTCGTCGACTGGTACGACCTCGAGTACTGGCGCGAGCTGTGGGCCGCAGACGGCCAGCTGGTCTTCGGCAGCTCGGGCCGCACGGGGGAGATCCGCTACACCGTGGGCGGGCTCGCGGGCCAGGACGTCTCCGTCTTCAAGGTGCTTGACCGGTACACGACCCGCACGGTGCCGGGCGTGACGACCGAGAGCGGCTCGAACGGCTTCCGGGCCGTGTTCAACGACGATGTCGCCGACACGGCCTCGTACATCGTCGTCTCCCCGGAGGCCCTCGTGACACCCCGGATCTCGCGCGACGCGCCCGCCGGTCTCAGGACGGTGACGGCGGCCGACTACGTCATGATCGCGCACGACGACTTCTACGACGCCGCGCTGCGGCTCAGGAGCTACAGAGAGAGCGCCGCAGGCGGGGGGTTCCGCGTGAGGCTCGTCAGGGTCTCGGACGTGTACGACGACTTCTCGTGGGGGCTTCAGGATCCCACCGCCATCCGCGACTTCCTCAAGCACGTCTGGGACCACGAGGACGTCCCGCCGACGCACGCGCTGCTCGTGGGCGACACGTCGGCCGACTACAGGGGATACCTCGCCTCGACCACACCGTGCTACATCCCCGCGCACTACGACCCGGCCACCTACTCGCGCCTGGCTCCGATCGACGCGTGGTACGTGGGCTTCTCGGGCGTGACGAGCTACTTCATGGCCATGGCGCTCGGTCGGCTGCCGGCGCGGTCGGTGAGCGAGATCAACGCGATGATCGACAAGATCATCCGCTACGAGAGCGCTCCGGTGTTCGGCCCGTGGAGGAACACGGCCATCCTCGTGGCCGACGACCAGTTCAAGCAGCCGGACCTGCCGGGCTACTGCTGCGAGTTCTTCCACACGGAGCAGACGGAGCAACTCTCGACGGATGTGCTCCCGTGGCCTCTGGACCGACGGAAGATCTACCTCATGGAGTACCCCGCCGACGCGGTGGGCAAGAAGCCGGCGGCCCGCGCCGACATCATCGAGGCGTGGAACCGGGGCGCCATCCTCATGAACTTCACCGGCCACGGCAACGAGATCGTGCTCGCGCACGAGAGCGTGTTCCTGTACGACGACGTGTCGCTCCTTCGCAACATCGATGCCCTGCCGCTCTTCTTCGCCGCCTCGTGCAGGCTGAACCGATTCGACCAGCAGACCGTGGACTCGATGGGCGAACTCCTCATGAAGTCGCCGGCCGGCGGGTCGATCTGCTCCATCGGCAGCACCCGCGACTCCGGCGCCTTCCAGAACGCGTCCCTGAACAGCAGGTTCATCGCCGCCATCTTCGCGTCCCAGCAGCAGTCGACCACGCCGGCGCTGGACACCGGCTCGGCCTTCCAGGCGGCGTTCACGACCACGCCCTTCGACGCGTGGAGGAACAACCGGCTCTTCGCCTTCCTGGGGGACCCCGCGGTGACGCTGGCGGCCCCGTGGGGCGGAGGCGTGATCGACACGACGGGCGTCGAGCCGATGCGGCGGCGCGACACCGTCACGGTGTCGGGCGCCAATCAGGGAAGCACGGAGGGAAGCGACGGGCTCGTCCTCCTGACCGCGCGCGACTGCGCGGACACGAGCGGCTACTTCCACGTGCCCCCGCCGGGGAACGCGTACCACGTGCGGTACACCCTGCCGGGCAGCACGGTGTACCGCGGGCTGGCTCCCGTCGCCGACGGCGAGTTCGCGGGGCAGTTCGTCGTGTCCTCGGCGTCCGCCGAGGGGCGGTACGCCAGGATCGGCGCGTACTTCTACAGCGGCGACGCCGACGGGTCGTTCTCGATGGAGAACGTGACGCTGCGCGACAGCGTCGAGGTCTCGGACACGCGGGGGCCGAGCATCGCCGTCGAGTTCGCGGGCGGGGGCACGTCCGTGCTCCCCGAGACGGCGTTCTCGGTCTCGCTCTACGACGAGAACGGGATCGATCTCGTCGGCCGCGGATCGCCCGCGATCACGATCTCCTTCGACGGGGGCGCGCCGATCGACGTGACGGGAGACTTCCTCTACGACGTCGGCGAGCACCGGCGGGGCGTCATCGAACGCCGTCTTCCGACGCTGGGGCTCGGAGGTCACACCCTCACGGTGTCGGCCGCGGACAACATCGGGAACGGGACCGAGGCGAACCAGTGGTTCGAGGTGGTCTCGGCCGCCGACTTTGTGATCAGGAACGTGGCGAGCTCGCCGAACCCGTTCCCGCGCGGCGAGACCGAAGGGACCTACATCCTCTTCCAGCTTCCGGTGGACGCGGAGGTCGGCGTCGACGTGTTCACGGTGGGCGGGAGGCTCGTTCGGCGGATCGGCGAGTTCCACGCGACGGCCGGCGCGAACCAGGTGTACTGGGACGGCCGGGACCAGCAGGGAGACGAGCTCGCCAACGGCGTGTATCTGTATCGCATCCACGCGACCTCGGCGCTCTACCGTGGAGACCGGGCCGAGGTCATCGGGCGGGCCGTGGTCATGAGGTAGCGGGGGACGGCCCTCGAAAGGAGTCAGGGAACGCATGCTGAGAGTGGGGACGTTTCTTGTGGCGGCCGCGCTCGCGCTCGCGGCCGGAACGGCAGGCGCGCAGGTCTCGGTCGGAGGGGCGCAGTCCCTCTACATCCAGCCTGGGGCGCGCCCGGCCGGCATGGGCGACTGCTACGTGGCGCTCGCGGCGGACGCGAGCGCGTGCTCGTGGAACCCGGCGGGCCTCGCGTTCCTTGACCACCGGTTCAACTTCACGCTGATGCACACGCAGCTCGTGCCGGACTGGGACGACGTGTACTACGAGTACGCGGCGTACGCGCAGCGCATCGAGGGGCTCGGGACGATCGGCGCGTCGGTGATCTACCTCACGTACGGCAAGCAGATCGCGACGGACCCCGACAGCCCCGACCCCATCGGCGAGTTCAACTCGTACGAGGTCATCCCGTCGCTGTCGTACGGAGCGGCGGTCGGAGAGAACCTCGCCGTGGGCCTGAGCCTCAAGTTCGTGTACGTGGACCTCGCTCCCGCGCAGTACACGCAGGACCAGCAGAAGGGCGCCGGGTCCACCTTCGCAGCCGACCTCGGCGTGCTGTACCGCATGCGCGACGGCCGCCTGCGGCTGGGCGGCGCGCTGCAGCACATCGGTCCGCGCATCGCGTACATCGACGAGGAGCAGTCGGACCCGCTGCCGCGGAACCTCAAGGTGGGCGCGAGCTACGCGCTCCTCGCCGACGAGATGAACGACTTCACGGTGTGCGCCGAGTTCAACAAGTCGCTCGTCATCGTCGAGGACGTTGCTGACCTCTCGACCGGCGTCATCCTCGGCGCCGGCGCGGAGTACAGGTACTACGACCTGCTGGCGCTCCGCGGCGGCTACGTGCACGACGAGGACGGGAAGGTCAAGGGACTCGCCTTCGGCATGGGGCTCTCGTACAAGAGCTGGGCCTTCGACGTCGCCAACGTCCCGCAGGCCGAGGGGCTCAAGCGCCCGTTCAGGTTCTCGCTTACGGCGGCGTTCTAGCATGGCGGCAGGGCGCCGGGACCAGCGCATGACCAACGCGGCGATCGTCCATCACCGGGGCCTCCGTGCGCTCACCGCTGCGGCGCTCGTCTGGGCGCTCTGCGGCGGCGGGGCGTCGGCGCGATCCGTGCTCCTCTGCACGAAGGACCCCGGACGCGAGGCGACGCCAGCCGAGGCGGCGCAGATGGCGGCCCGGAACTTCCCCGATCAGCCGGCGGCCGTGACTGCGATCGAACGGGCGACGGCGAGGGGGGCGCACCGGGGCGGCCGCACGACCATACGCCTTCTGGCCATCCGCGTGGAATTCCAGCCGGACGACGATCCCCGGAGCACCGGCGACGGCACGTTCGACTACTCGCCGTGGGACGGGCGGACCTTCGACGGGCCGCCGCACGACCGCGAGTACTTCGAGCTCCACATGACGGCGCTTGCGAACTACTTCGCGTCCGTGTCGCACGGGCGGCTGATCATCGAGTTCGACGTGGCGCCGGAGGGCGACCAGGAGGCCTTCGTCCTCCCGCACGACATGGGCTACTACCACGACTACTCGGAGAGCTTCGCGTGGTACGTGGACCAGGTCGAGCGCTTCACGCGCGACGCCTTCGCGGCTGCCGACAGCGCCGGCACGGTGGACTTCTCGCAGTACGACGGGTACATCCTGTTCCACGCCGGCGCCGACTGGCAGAGCGACGTCTACGGCGACTCGCCGTTCGATCTTCCGTCGGCCCACATCTCGCTCGGCGAGCCGATCCTCGTGAACGGGGGCACCTGGGAGGTCTGGGGCTCGGCGATCATGCCCGAGAGCTCGAACCAGGACGGGCTCACGATCGCCTTGAACGGCACGCTGGCGCACGAGGTGGGGCACATCCTGGGGCTTCCCGACCTCTACAACACGCGGAACGGGTTCCCGGCCGTGGGGTACTGGGACATCATGGACTCGGGCGGACGCATCGGCATGAGCACGCCGTGGGGCTGGGCGTACGGCCTCATCCCGGCGGCGCCCTCGGCGTGGTCGAAGCTGTTCATGGGGTGGCTCGACGGCGCGGAGGTCCTGGAGGACGCATCGGACCTCGAGGTCAGGGCCTCGGCGCTTCGCGGCGGCGGGAACCGGGTCTACAGCATCCCCATCTCGAGCACGGAGCGCTTCCTGATCGAGAACCGGCTCGACGATCTGGGCAAGGACGGCGTGGTAGCGATCGAGCAGGAGCGCGGCGTCGTTCTCGGCCCCGTGGACCCCGACTGCACGCTCCCGGTCTGCCCGGTGAACCACGAGTACGACTTCCTGCTTCCCGGCCCCGGACTCATGATCTGGCACATCGACGACACGCGCGTCATCCCGGGACTCATGCCGTGGGACACGGTGAACACCGACTCGCGCCGCCGGGGCGTCGCCGTCGAGGAGGCCGACGGCATCATGGACCTCGGCAACATCCAGAGCTTCTACTGGGCCGGGAACCGCTACGATCCGTTCTTCGCGGCGAACAACGACTCGTTCGCCTGGGACACGTTCCCGTCCACGGACGACAACATGGGCGGGAAGACGTACCTCGCCGTCACGCGCATCTCCGACGCCGACACGGTCATGACCATGAACGTCCGCTTCGATCGCCGGAAGCCCGGCTGGCCGATCGACATCGGCGAGCCGATCGGCGCGGCGTCGCCGCGCGTGGCCGACCTCGACGGCGACTGCGTCGCCGAGGTCGTCGTCGCGGCCCTGGGCGGGAACGTGTTCGCGTGGCGCGTCACCGGCGAGCCCGTGATCGCTCCGGTTCGCGGCGGCGCACCAGGTCTCTTCGCCGTTGCGCCGGGCGGCGTGTCGAGGACCCCGGCGGCCGCGGACCTCGACGGCGACGGCAGCCTCGAGGTGATCGTCGCCTCCGACGCCGGCCGACTTCACGTCTGGCGCTGCGCGGACGACAACGGCGACGGCTTCGCCGATGCCTTCTCACCGCTGTACCCGGTATCGCTCGGCGGGCCCGCGTCCTCGGCCCCCGTCGCGGCGAACCTCGACGCGGCCGCGGGGCTCGAGATCGCCGTGGCGGCCATGAGCGGGGACCTCACGGTCGTGAGCGCCGACGGCGCGCACCTCCACGGTTCCCCGTATCGGTTCGGTCATCTCGCGCTCGACGACGTCACGATCGCGGCGGTCGACATGGACGGCGACCCGTTCGACGAGATCGTCCTCTCGACGACGAACCGCGGGTGGGTCGTCGCGATGAACGGTGACGGGAGTGCGCTCCCCGGGTGGCCCGTTCGCGTCGGCGCGTGGGAGACGGCCGCCGTGGGCGTCGTAGCCGCGGACCTCGACCGCGCGCCCGACGGCGTGTCCGAGATCGTGGCGGTGGGCTCCGACGGGCTCGCGTACGCGTGGGACCGCTTCGGGCGCCTGTGCGACGGCTGGCCGGTGGACCTTCGCGCGCCCGTCCTCGCTCGCCCCTCGCTCGCCGATCTGGACGGCGACGGGCTCGTCGAGGTTGCGGTGGCCACGGGTCCCGCTTCGGTGGCGGGCATCCGCTGGAACGGCGCGCGCGTGGAGAACTGGCCGCTTGCGCTCTCGCCGGGCGACAGCGTGCGCGCGAGCCGGTCGTCCCCGCTCATCGCGGACATCGACGGCGACGGCGTCCAGGACGTCGTCTCGTGCGGGTCCTGCGGCGGGCTCTTCGCTCACAGCGCCGTGAGCGGGCGGCGGCTTCCCGGCTGGCCGCTCTCGGCCGACCCGACCCTCGGAAGCGCCTGGATCGGCGACGCGGAGGGCGACGGCGTGCTCGACGCGCTCGTGGCCGGCGCGTCCGGCCGCGTCGCGTTCTACGCCATGCCGGCCGTGGCGGCGCCCGGCGCGGTCTTCTGGCAGACCGAGGCGTTCTCGTCCGCCGGCACGGGCGCGCTCCCGAGCGAGCTCCTGCCGGACCCTGAGCCCGACGAGCCGGGGCTGCTCGCGGCCGGGCGCACGTACTGCTACCCGAACCCGGCGGTGGGGAGCGACCTCACGATCCGCGTGCACCTCGAGGAGCCCGCGGAGATCGAGGTCGAGGTGCTCGACGTCTCCGGGCAGCGCGTGGCGCGCTTCACGAAGGACGGGCAGCCGACGGCCAACGAGGTCGTGTGGCCGACGGCCGGCGTGGCGAGCGGGCTGTATCTTGTGCGGGTCGAGGCGCGCGCTTCCGGCGGAGCCGCAGCGTACGGGTGGCCCGGCGGGCGGCGCGAGACGCGGGTCATGAAGGTGGCGGTGATCAGGTGACGCGGAGGCTGCGGTGCGCCGCTTTCTCCTTCCGGTCGTGGTGATCGCAGCGGCGGTCGGT
Source organism: Candidatus Effluviviaceae Genus I sp. (assembly GCA_016867725.1). Taxonomy (NCBI): domain Bacteria; phylum Candidatus Effluviviacota; family Candidatus Effluviviaceae; species Candidatus Effluviviaceae Genus I sp. The sequence goes on along the minus strand of VGIX01000001.1, from coordinate 19,403 downwards.
TCGGCGCCGGCGAGCGCCGCGCAGGACGCGCTCCGGGAGCCGGCGGCGGACCTCCGACTGGTCTCGTCGCAGGACGCCCGCGAGGAACTCACGGCCGCGGGCCGCGGCGCGTCGGACACGGCCGGCGGCGGCCCGGCCAGGGCTTTCCTCTTGTCGGTGACGCTTCCCGGAGCGGGGCAGCTCACGCGCGGGGAGAAGCGCGGGTACGCGTACATCGCCGCGGAGCTCGCGCTCTGGGTGGGGTTCTTCACGCTCAACTCGAAGGGGCTCGACGAGCGGAGCGCGTACGAGGGATACGCCGACGAGCACTGGGACTTCGAAGGGTACTCCGCCTGGTATGCGGCCAACTGCGCGGACTGCCAGAACTGCGGATACGAGTGCCGGCCGCTGGCGCCGTACGGCTCGCAGGAGTACTACGAGGACATCGGGAAGTACGATACCTACTGGAGCTGGTGGAGCGATTCGGGGTCCGGGTCCGGCGCCCCGGAGTACCTCGACGTGAGAAACGAGTACTGGGACATGCGCGTCGAGAGCAACCGGCATCTCAGACAGGCGCGCTACTCGCTGACCGCGGCCTTCCTCAACCACATCGTCTCCGGCGTCGACGCGTTCCTGTCGGCCCGGCGAAGCGACGCCGCGGCTCAGGCGCCGCGCGCCGGGGGAGCGGGGTCCCGGCTCGCCGTTGCGGTGCCCGCGCTCTGGTTCGACGCGGGCGCGGACGGCGACGGCCTCCGCTGCGCGCTGACCCTGACCTACTGACCGAGGCCCCCATGGCGAATCGTGTGCGGATCGGCGACTTCCTGGTGTGCGCCCTGTGCGCGGGCGCTCTGCTCATCGCGGGCAGGGCGCTCGCCGCGCCCGCGGGCGCCGACCTTCTTGACGGCGGTTCGCCATGCGTGCAGGCGCGGCTCGAGGTGCAGGGGCTTTCTCTTGTCCACGGAACCGTGCTGGACGGGGCCGGCGGAGCCGGCGGCGCCTCGCCGAGCGCGCGCCGCGATGAGCGGAGTCCCATCCTCGCCCTGCTCATGTCGTGCGTTCTGCCCGGGTGGGGAGAGATGTACACGGGCCACGCGGCGAGGGGTCGGGCGTTCATGGCCGCCGAGGCGTCCATCTGGGCGGCGTACGCCGGGTTCCGGATCCAGACGGGCATGCGCGAGGACGACTACCGGGAGCACGCGGAGATCTTCGCCGGCGTTCCGGATGGAGCGTCGAACGCGTACTATCAGGCCGTCGCCGACTACATCAGAAGCGAGGGGTACGACAGCTACAACGAGTCCGTCCGCAGCGACGCGCGGAGCCTCTTCCCCAACGACCCGGCCGCGCAGCAGGCGTATCTCGCGGAGCACGGGTACTTCGGCGACGACGCGTGGGAGTGGGAGAGCGACGAGCGCTTCCGCCAGTATCGCCGGCTGAGGCAGCTCGCGGGCGAGGCCAGGCGCAGGGCGTTCTACATGACGGGCCTGGCCGTGCTGAACAGGGCGGTGAGCGCCATCGACAGCGCGTGGATGGCCAGGCGCGCCAACGAAGGGCGCGCCGAGGCTCGCGCGTCCCTCTCCGTCGTGCCCGAACTTGCGGACGGTGACGTCGGAGCCCGCACGACGCTCGAGATCCGGTTCTAGGTCACGCACCGACGTCTTCCATCGCGGCCTGCCCCTTCCCGGCGCTCCACCCTTTCGGGGGCGTGCGATCATGACGGACCTTCCCACACGACGCGACCGCCGGGCGGCGCGTCTCTCCTTCCTCGTCGCGGGCGCCCTGCTCTCGACATGGGCCCCGCCGGGGCCCGCCGCGTGCGTGACGCAGCTCTGGTGCGTGCGCTCCGTCACGCCCGCCGGGCCTGCGCAGCTCTCCGGCGCGCTCGGCATCGCGGTCGATCACCGCGGCAGCATCGTCATCGCCGACACGGGCAACCACAGGGTCCTCGTGCTCACGACCGAGGGCGAGAGCGAGCGCGAGTTCGGGGGGTACGGCTGGGAACCGTCGCGGTTCGACGGCCCCGCGGACCTCGCAGTGTACCCGGGGTTCTACGTGTACGTGCTCGACCGCGGGAACCGTCGCGTGCAGCGGTTCGACAAGGACGGCAACTACGTGGACACCGTCGTCGGCGACGGCGCGCTCGAGTCGCCGGTCGCCGTCGCGGTGGGCCGCTCCGGCGAGGTCCTGCTGCTCGACGCCGACGCGCGGTCCGTGCTGGTCTTCTCGCGGTTCGGGCAGGCCATGCCGCCGATCGGGCGGTTCGGAGCGGGCGCGGGTGGGCTCGTGGCGCCGGCGGGCATCGCCGTCGGTCCCCGCGGGGAGATCGCCGTGGCGGACCCGGGGCGCCGCTCGGTCGAGGTGTTCGACGAGTTCGGGGCCCACGTGCGCTCCGTGACGGCGCCGGACAGCCTCACCCCGGTCGCCGTCGCGTTCGACCGGCAGGCGAACCTGTTCGTGGCCGACGAAGCGCGGGGGAGGGTGCTGGCGTTCTCGGCGCAGGGTGTTCTCACCGCGGAGCTCGTCCGAGACGACGCCGGTCTCGCGTTCCGCCCGACCGACCTCGCCCCGGCCTCCGACGGCAGCCTCGTCGTGCTCGACGGCGCGGGGGGGCGCTTCCTCAGCGTCACCGTGGACTATGGCGACTGTCGCCAGTAGGGAGCGGGCGACGGGCCGGCGTGCCCGCGCGCGCGCCCGGGCCGCGTTCGGCGCCGCAGCCCTGTCGGCGCTCCTCTGGCACCAGGCGGCGCCCTGCGTCGCCGGCCTCTTCGAGCGAACGGGCGGTCGGCGCGAGGTGACCGCGCGCGCGGTCGACCTCCGCGCGGGCTATGCGGTCCCCGACGCCCTCGTGCTCGCGGGCAGCGACACGCTGACCGTCGACGGGGTCGGCCTCGCCCGTGGCGTGGACTACTCGTTCGACACCGAGACCGGCACGGTCGTCCTGCTCGCGGACCTCTCCGACACCGCCCGGCTCGTCCTCACGTACACCTGCCTTCCGCTGGCGCTTCCGCCCGTGTACCGCCTCGCACACGCCGACTCGTCCTCGTCGCTTCCCGAGGGGTTTCCGAGCGGGGCCACGCTCGTCGTGGACGCCGCGGCCCCGCGGCGCGCCGAGCCGCTGGGGGCCGGGCTGCGCGTCGGCGGCGCCAAGACCTTCGGGATCACGGTGGGATCGGGGCGAGACCTCTCTCTCGAGCAGTCGCTCAGGCTGAGCGTGTCGGGGAACATCACGAGCGACGTCGTCGTCAACGCGTACCTCTCGGACCAGAACACGCCCCTCGTGCCGGAGGGCGACACCGAGGAGCTGAGAGCCCTCGACAAGGTGCTCATCGAGCTCCGCGGCGAGCGCGTCTCGGCGACCCTGGGCGACTACCGGCTTGCCATCGACGGCGGGACGCTCGCGACCGTCCGCCGCGAGCTCTCAGGCGCGATGGCGACCGCGGGGATCGGAGAGGCGACGGTGCTTGCCGCCGGCGCGCGCCTCAGGGGCGAGTTCGCGAGCGCGACGCTCGAGGGGGTCGACGGCCGGCAGGGGCCCTACATCCTCACCGGTCGCTCCGGGACTCCGGGCGTGACGGTCGTGGCCGGCAGCGAGCGCGTCTGGCTCGACGGCGAGCCGATGGTCCGCGGCCGGGACAGGGACTACGTCATCGACTACGCCGCCGGCGAGATCGAGTTCACCGAGCGCAGGCCGGTGTCTTCGGACAACCGCATCACGGTGGACTACGAGTACGCGCTCGGGGACTTCGCGAGGGACATCTACGGCGGGCGGGGCCGGGCGCCGGTCCTGGGCGGCGCGGCCGACGTGGGCGTGAGCTTCCTGCGGGAGGCGGACGACCGGGGCGCCGCGGAGGGGGCGGGACTGAGCGACGACGACGTGTCGCTCCTTCGGGCGGCCGGCGACGACGCCGCCCTCGCGTGGGACGACGGCGTCTCCTTCGTCGGCGCCGGCGAGGGGGACTACGTCCTCGTCGAGGAGGGCGTGTTCGAGTACGCGGGCGCGGACTCCGGCGACTACGATCTCAGGTTCGAGCGCTGGGTCGGCGGCGGCTACGACTTCGACTTCGCGCGGGGGCGCTACGTGTACGCGGGCGAGGGCGAGGGGCGCTATCGGCTCGGGCGCTCCCTTCCCATGCCGACCGACCGCGCGCTGCTCGCTGCGGACGCGACGGTCCCGCTGCCGGGAGGCGGGTCCGTGGCCGTCGAGGGGGCGGTGTCGAGCTTCGACAGGAACACCTTCTCGGAGTTCGACGACGACGACAACCTCGGCAACGCTCAGGCCGCGCGCGCCGTTCTGCCCCCCGTGCGGCTCGGCGGGTCCCGGCTCGAGCTGGCCGCGTCGGGACGCAGGGTCGGAGGGAACTTCGAGGGCATCGGGCGCTTCCGGGAGCTCAGGTACGAGGAGGAGTGGGAGCTTGCCGGCCTCGCGCTCCCGGCGCTCGAGTCCCTCGTCGAGGGCGGGGCCGCGGTCGCGCTCGAGGGCGGAGGCCGGCTGAGCGTCTCCCACGGACGGCTCGAGCGGGGGAGCGCGCTCTCGTCGTCCAAGACCGAGTTCGACCTGTCCGCGCGGCCTGGGGAACGCTCGAGGGTGTGGGCGAGCGGGCGGTTCGTGGACCTGGACTACGCCGGCGCGGACACCGCGCTGACGAGACATCGCGCGCTGTACCGCGGCGGGGTGGAGCGGACCGTCGGGTTCGTCGTGCCGTCCGTTTCGTACGCGCACGACGAGCGCTCCGCCGGCGGGAGCGGTGAGCGCTACGACGAGTACGGGGCGGCCGTCGCGTCGTCCGGCGGCCGCGGAAGCGCGGTGTCCTTGCGGGCGGCGTACTCCCATAGGCTCACCGACCGGTCGGCGGGGGGCGGGTGGGCGAGCGCCTCGGTCACGCGGACCCAGGAGTACGCGCTGGGGCTGTCGGGATGGGAGCGGCTCACGTTCGACGCGAGCGTCCTGCGGCGGGCGACCGAGTTCGAGCCGGGCTTCGCCGACGCCGGGTCCCGCTACGACCTCGCGAGCGTGCGGCTCGGTCACAGGTCGTTCGCCGGCGCGGTGTCCGGAGAGGCGAGGTACTCCGTCACCGCGACCGAGGTGGAGGAGAAGGAACGCTACGTGACCGTCCAGGACGGCGTCGAGGTCACGCGCATCGTGTCGACGGGCCGGTACCTCCCCGTGACCGACCTCTCGGCCGCGACGAGGTGGACGGTCGCGTTCCGGTCGTCGGGCCGCGGCGCGCTGCCGGACGCGAGCGCCGTGAGGCGGCTCCTCGCGGGGCTCTCGCTCGAGACGGACGTGAAGCTCAGAGAGGTGAGCAGGACCGACGACCGCGCCGGGCTCTACCTCCTGTCGCCGGACGTGATCCTGGGTCCCGAGACGGTGACCGGCGAGCTGTCCGCCCGGCACGTCGCGCGCTTCGTGGCGCCGGGCGGGCGCGCGTCCGTGCGTCTGTCGCTCGAGTCCCGCGACGGGCTCGACAGGGTCTACGTCAACGCGACCGACACGAGGAAGGAGCGGACGGGGGCGGCCGAGGTGAAGGTCGCGAGCGGCCGCTCGGTCGTCTACCGGGTGCGCGGAGATCTGTCCTCGCGGGACGTGAGCACGTCGGGGGCCGGGTCGAGCTACGAGATCCGGGAGGGGTCCGCGCTGGCCGAGGTGACGGTCTCGCCCTCAAGCGAGCTTGAGCTCAGGCTCGCCGGGTCGCTCGCCCGCCAGGACGAGCGGCTCCTCGACGTCGCCGTCACGAGCGTGGGCGTCACGCCGAGCGCGACGTACCGCCTCGCCGGGCGCGGGGCGATCTCGCTGTCCGTGACGAGGACGGAGGTCTCGACAGGGCTCGACGCGCTCCCGACCTATCTGGCGCAGGGGCGGTCCCCGGGCGTGACGTCGGAGTGGAGACTGTCCGGCGACTACCGGCTGAACGACTACCTCACCGGCTCCATCGCGTACACCGGCGAGGCGCGGCCGCGGGCCGACGCCCGCCACACGCTCGACATGAGGGTCAATGCGTACTTCTGACACACGCACGGCCGTGGGGCGCCTGCTCGCCGCGCTGTGCGCCGCCGCGCTCCTCGCTCTGAGCGCAGCAGAAGCGGCGGCCGTCGAGGTGCTCGGCGCGCGGACCGTCGCGGCGGACGAGGTCGCGACGATCCTCGCGCCCGCCCTGGCGGCGTTGCCGGACACGACGGAGCTCGCCGAGCGCGTGGACTCCCTGCTGGCACTTCTGGCCGCCGCCGGCCGCCCGCTCGCGGCCGTCGCGGTCTCGTGGGACGAGCCCGCGGGCGCGGTCCGCGTCGCGCTGGACGAAGGCCCGGCGGCGCGCCTCGACACGCTCACGCTCAGGGGCGCGGCTTCGCCCGGCGCCGCCGCCGCGCTCGAGCGCGGCGGGCTCAGGCCGGGCGCACTTCTCACGAACGGCGCGGTCGCGCGGGGGGTGGACGAGCTTCTCGAGATGTACGCCGCTTCCGGACGACCGCTCGCGTCCGTGCGCCCGGCGGGAGCGGCCCGACGACGGGACGGGTTCGCGCTCACGCTCGCCGTGGACGAGGGTCCGCTGGTCAGGTTCGGCGAGGTCGTCGTGAGCGGCAACACGGTCACCGGGGCCGCCGTCGTGGCGCGCGCGGCGGGCATCCAGCCCGGCGCGACCTACGACGCCGGACGCGTTGCCCGCGTTCGGCGCAGGCTCGAGAAGCTCGGGCTCTTCCGGAGCGTGGGCGACCCGGTCGTCGCGTTCGACCGCTCGACCGGTCGAGCGGTGGTCGGCGTGCGTCTCTCGGAAGCGCCGTCGAGCAGGGTCACCGGCGTCCTCGGGTACGACGCATCCGGCGCCGCGGGAGACGAGGGCGAGGTGACGGGGTTCGTGGACGTCGTCCTCCGCAACATCGCCGGCACCGGAAGGTCGGCGGCGGCCGCGTGGGCGCGGACCGCGCCGGGGCGCACGAGGGCGTCGTTCTCGTACACAGAACCGTGGGTCCTCGGCTCGCCGGTCGATCTGACCGTGAGCGGCGCCCAGACCGTCCGCGACACGCTCTACACCACGACGGAGGGCGACCTGCGCGTGGCGGCGCGCATGGGGGAGAGGACCACCGTCGCGTGGACCGTCGGCGGCGCGCGATACGCTCCGGCGCCGTCGTACGGCCGGGGTGCGTCCAGCGCGCGGACGGCGCTCGGCGCGGAGTTCGACGCCACGGACGTGCCGGTCAACCCGACCCGCGGCGCGCGCCTGGCCGGCGGCGTCGCGTACGCCGCGAAGAAGGAGGGGGACACCGGGCGACGAGAGCGCGCCGCCACGTTCACCCTTTCGGGCGACGCGTTCGTTCCGGCAAGGCCGCGACACGTCGTCGCGCTCCTGGCGCAGCTCGCCGCGGTCTCGAGCACCGAGGACGCCGTCCCCTTCCACGAGCAGCTGGTTCTCGGCGGCGCGAGGAGTCTCCGCGGCTACCGCGAGGAGCAGTTCCGCGGCACGAGGACGGCGCTCGGGACCGTCGAGTACCGCCTGATCCTCACACGGCGCTCCCGCGCCCTGGCGTTCCTGGACGCGGGCTACTACTACCGCGGGGGCGCGAACGCCGCGAAGGGCGTGAAGCTGGGGTACGGAATCGGATTGCGGGCCGACACACGGCTGGGTATAATGTCGCTCGACTACGGGCTCGGCGAGGGCGACCGCCCCCTCGAGGGCAAGCTGCACGTCGGGCTCTCCCGCGAGTTCTAGCGGCACTCCTCAGGCGCTCGCGCGCGTCTTCCCCTGAAGGAGCAGGCACCACGATGGGAGCGAGGAAGGGCGCCGCGGAGCGGGTCGAGAAGCTCCGCGAGCTCATCCGGCATCACGACCGCAAGTACTACGGCGAGGCCGCTCCCGAGATCTCCGACACCGAGTACGACTGCCTCCTCGCGGAGCTCGCCGGGCTCGAGCGCGACCATCCCGCGCTCGTCACGCCGGACTCCCCGACGCAGCGCGTCGGCGGCGCGCTCACCGGCGGGTTCGCGACGGTCGCCCACAGCGTCCCCATGCTGTCGCTCGACAACACCTACTCGGCCGACGAGCTCCGCGCGTTCGACGAGCGCGTGAAGAAGCTCCTTCCCGGCGAGGCCCCCGGCTACGTCGTCGAGCTCAAGGTGGACGGCGTGAGCGTCGCCCTCCGGTACGAGGGGGGAGCCCTCGCGACGGCGGCCACGCGCGGAGACGGCGCGCGGGGGGACGACGTCACCGCGAACGTGAGGACGATCCGCTCGGTGCCGCTCCGGCTGGCCGGGGCGCGCGGACGGGCGACGGTCGAGGTGAGGGGCGAGGTGTTCATGCCGCGCTCGGGGTTCGAGTCGGCCAACCGCGAGCGCGAACGGGCGGGAGAGGCCCTCTTCGCGAACCCGCGCAACGCGGCGGCCGGGTCGCTCAAGCTCCTCGACCCCGCGGAGGTGGCGAAGCGGCCGCTCGACGCGCTCTTCTACCAGATCGTGAACGCGACCGAGCTCGGCGTCGCCACGCAGCGCGAGGCGCTCGATGCGATCGCCGCGATGGGGCTGCGTGCAAGCCCCCACGCGCAGTGGTGCGGCGACATCGAGGCCGTCGTCGAGCGGTGCCGCGAGTGGGAAGAGCGGCGGCGCGAGCTCGACTACGACACCGACGGCATGGTCGTCAAGGTGGACGACCTCGCGCTCTGCGGGCTGCTCGGCGCGACGGCGAAGAGCGCGCGGTGGGGCATCGCCTTCAAGTTCGCCGCGCAGGCCGCGCGGACCGTCGTGCGGGAGATCGTCGTCCAGGTGGGGCGGACGGGCAGGCTCACCCCGGTGGCCGTGCTCGACCCGGTGCCGGTCGCGGGCTCGACCGTCTCGCGGGCGACGCTGCACAACCGCCACGAGATCGAGCGGCTCGACGTGCGCGTCGGCGACACGGTCGAGATCGAGAAGGGCGGGGACGTCATCCCGAAGGTCGTCCGCGTGCTGGTCGGGGAGCGGAAGGGGCGGCCCCGCAGGTTCAGGATGCCCGGCCGGTGCCCGGTCTGCGGGCAGCCCGTCGCGGAGATCGAGGGCGAGGCCGACCTCCGCTGCGAGAACGTGGCGTGCCCGGCGCAGGTCAAGCGCGCCATCGAGCACTTCGCGTCCCGCGGCGCGATGGACATTGCGGGCCTCGGCCCGGCGCTCGTCGAGCAGCTCGTGGACGGCGGGCTCGCCGCGGACTACGGCGACCTCTACTCGCTCGACGCGGCCGCGCTCGCGGCGCTCCCGCGCATGGGCGAGCGCTCGGCGGCGAACCTCGTCGCGGCCGTGGAGAAGAGCCGGTCGAGACCGTTCTCCCGCGTGCTCTTCGCGCTCGGGGTCCGGCACGTGGGGTCCCGCGTCGCCGAGGCGATCGCGGAGCGGTTCCCGAGCATGAAGGCGCTGAGAGGGGCCGGCGCCGAGGAGCTCGCGGAGGCCGAGGAGGTCGGTCCGGTGATCGCCGCGAGCGTGCGCGCCTTCCTCTCGTCGAAGCGCAACCTCGAGGCGATCGCGAAGCTCGAGCGCGCGGGCGTGACGATGTCGGCGGCGAGGGCGCGCTCGGGGCCGCGGCCGCTCGCGGGCATGACGATCGTGCTCACCGGATCGCTCGAGACCATGACGCGCGAGGAGGCCGCGGCGGCGATCACGGCCGCGGGCGGCCGCGTGTCCGGGAGCGTGAGCGCGCGCACGAGCCTGGTCGTGGTCGGAAGCGACGCGGGCTCGAAGCTGGCGAAGGCGCGCGCGCTGGGCGTGAGGACGGCGGACGAGCGGGAGCTTCGGAAGCTCCTGGGACGATAGAAGAAGGAAGGCGGACCATGCTCCAGATGGAAGAGGCGAAGGCGGGGAAGGTGACGGACGAGGTCGCGGCCGTCGCGAGGGACGAGGGCGTTGACCCGACGGCGCTCGCGGCGGCGGTCGCGCGGGGCACGGCCGTCGTCCTCAGGAACAGGCGAAGCGGCCGACGTCCGATCGGCCTGGGCCCCGGTCTTCGCACGAAGGTGAACGCGAACCTCGGCACGTCGGCGGACGCCTCGAGCCTCGACGAGGAGCTCGAGAAGCTCGACGCCGCGGTCGCGGCCGGCGCCGACGCGGTCATGGACCTCTCGACCGGCGGGGACCTCGACGCGATCCGGCGCGCGGTCCTCGCGCGCTCCACGGTCGCCGTCGGCACCGTGCCCATCTACCAGGCGGCCGTGGGGGCGCGGCGCGCGGGCAAGGGCATGGTGCGCATGACGGCCGAGGACATCCTCGGCGCCGTGCGGACGCACGCCGAGGACGGCGTGGACTTCGTGACCGTGCACTGCGGCGTGACGCGCGAGGTGGCCGGGCACGCGCGGCGCTCGCCGAGGCTCGCCGACGTCGTGAGCCGGGGCGGTGCGTTCCTCATGGAGTGGATGGCGTTCAACGGGCGGGAGAATCCGCTCTACGAGCGGTACGACGATCTCCTGGACATCGCGGCGGAGCACGACGTGGCGCTGAGCCTGGGAGACGGGCTCCGCCCCGGCGCGCTCGCCGACGCGAACGACGCCGCGCAGATCGCCGAGCTCACGGTCATCGCCGAGCTCGTCCGCCGCGCGCGGGCGCGGGGGGTGCAGGCGATCGTCGAGGGTCCCGGCCACGTTCCGCTCCACCTCGTCCGCGGGTCCGTCGAGCTCGAGAAGGCGCTCTGCGGCGGGGCGCCGTTCTACGTCCTCGGGCCGCTCGTCACCGACGTCGCGCCCGGATACGACCACATCGCGGCCGCCATCGGCGGTGCGGTCGCCGCGGCCGCGGGCGCCGACTTTCTCTGCTACGTCACGCCGGCGGAGCACCTCCGGCTCCCGACGGTGGACGACGTGCGCGAGGGCGTCTTCGCCCTGCGCGTCGCGGCCCACGCCGCGGACGTCGCCAAGGGCGTGCGCGGCGCGCGCGAGTGGGACGACCGCCTGTCCCGCGCGCGGAAGGGACTGCGCTGGGACGAGGCCATCGCGCTCTCGCTCGACCCGTCGAAGGCGCGCGCGTACCGGGAGGCGTCGCATCCGTCCGACGCCGACCTCTGCACGATGTGCGGCGAGTTCTGCGCGATGAAGAAGATGTCGGACGTGCGAAAGGGGGAGCAGTGACGGCGGAGCGGCGCGCCGGCGAGGGCCGTCTGCGGAGCTTCGTGGCCGTGGACCTCGAGACGACGGGCCTGGAGCCGTCCGCGGACCGGATCATCGAGGTCGGGGCGGTGCGCGTGGAGGGCGGCGTCGTGCGCGACCGCTTCTCCTCGCTCGTCAACCCCGGCTGCCAGATCCCTCCGGACGTCACCTTTCTCACGGGCATCGCCGACGCGGACGTCGCGGACGCGCCGACCATCGAGGACGTGCTTCCGAAGGTCATCGAGTTCATCGGCGGCGACCCGGTCGTCGCGCACAGCGCGCCGTTCGACCTCGGCTTTCTGAACGCCGCGGCCGCCGGCCGCCCCGGGCTCCTCGCGGGACGCGGCGGCGTCATCGACACGCTCGCGCTCTCCCGCGCCGTGCTCCCGAGGCTTCCGAACCACAGGCTCCCGACGCTCGCGGTCTTCTTCGACCACGCGGTCGAGCGCTCGCACCGGGCGGCCGACGACGCGGAGGCCGCGGCGGCCGTGCTCCTCGGTCTGCTCGGCCTTCTCGACCGCACGGGCTCCGCCGTCCTCGCGACGATGGCCGCGCTCGCCGACGCGGGGCTCCGCCCGCTCATCGAGGCGGCACGCGAGCGCACGGAGGGCAGGCTCGACCCGTTCGCGCTTCCCGACCACGGGGAGAAGGCGTCGTGGCTCGTGCGCTACGACAACGCGCGGGGGCTCGACGCGGGCCAGCGGACGCCGTCCGAGGAGCGCGTCCCGATCGACTTCGACGCGCTGGACGGCCTGTTCGCGCACGGGGGCTCCGTCGCGTCGCGGCTCTCCGGGTACGAGGAGCGCCGCGAGCAGCTCGAGATGATGCGGGCCGCGGGGGAGGCCCTGAACTCGTCCACGCACCTCGTGGTCGAGGCGGGGACGGGCGTCGGGAAGTCGCTGGCGTACCTCATCCCGGCCATCCACTTCGCCGTGGCGAACGGCCGGCGCGTGGTCGTCTCGACGAACACGAAGAACCTGCAGGAGCAGCTCTTCTTCAAGGACCTCCCGTTCCTCGAGCAGTGCCTGCCGGTCCGGTTCGGGGCCGCCCTCCTCAAGGGGCGGGGCAACTACCTCTGTCTGGAGCGGTGGCGGCAGGTCCTCGCGCGCGGGCTCTCGCCCTCCGAACGGGCCGAGCTTCTTCCCGTCGTCGTGTGGCAGCGGGAGACCGCGTCCGGCGACATCAGCGAGAACGTCGCCTTCAGGGGCCAGGGGTACCTGTGGAGCCGCATCTCCGCGGACGGGCCGTGCCTGGGCTCGCGCTGTCCGTCCTCCGACGCGTGCTACCTTCTCAAGGCGCGGCGCGCGTCGCAGGCCGCGCACGTCGCCGTGGTCAACCACTCGCTCCTGTTCAGCGACACCGAGGCCGAGAACCGCGTGCTGGGCGAGTACGCGTTCCTCGTCTGCGACGAGGCGCACAATCTCGAGCGCGTGGCGACGGAGCACCTCGGGCGGCGGGCGAGCGTCTGGCGCGCGCGGTCGGTCCTCGACAACCTGTACAGGAAGGACGGGGCGGACAACGGTGACCTCGCGAGGCTCCTCGACGCGCTCGACGCGGCGGGCGAGGCCGGGATCCTCTCGCCCGTGCGCGAGGCGGCCGACCGACTCGCGGCCGACGTGACCCAGGCCGCCGGGCGGGCCGACGCCGTCTTCCGCGCGCTCTCGAGCCGGTACGCGTCGCTCGCGGACCGGCGCGGCATCGAGTTCGGCTCGCTCCGCGTCAAGCGCGACCGGTCCGTCGCCGCGCTCCTCGGCGACGTCCTGCCCGGCTGCCTGGCGGCGCTTCGGGGCGTCGCGGGGTCGGCGGCGGACCTGTCGGACCTCCTCGCGGACGCGGAACTCCCCGCCGCCGAGTCGCACGCGCAGGCGCTCGGCTTCCACGCCGGGCGCGCGGGCGAGCTGGCGGACGACCTCGCGTTCCTCGCGGAGGCGGCGGACGACGCGAGCGTCTTCTGGCTCGAGGCGCGGAGCGCGCGCGACGCCGTCGAGTGCGAGCTGCGCTCGGCCCCGGTGAGCGTCTCGCAGGCGATGGGCGACTTCCTTTACTCGAAGATGGAGTCCATCGTGCTCACCTCGGCGACGCTCACCGTGGACGGCTCGTTCGGCTTCTTCATGGAGCGGCTGGGGCTCGACCGGATCCCGGAGTCGCGCATCCGGACGCTCAACGTCGGGAGCCCCTACGACTACGACAGCCAGTCGCTCGTCGTCGTCGCGTCGTACCTGCCGCCGCCGTCGTCGCCCGGCTTCAATCACAAGGTCTCGGAGCTCGTGGTGAAGCTCGGCTCGGCGCCGCGCGGAGGGACGCTCGTGCTCTTCACGTCGCGGTCGTCCCTCGACGCCGTGTTCAAGGCCGTCCGCGACCCGCTCACCGCGCGGGGGAGGCTCGCGCTCGGTCAGGGGCACGGGCCCGGCCCGACGGCGCTCCTCGAGCAGTTCACGAAGGACGAGGGGTCGGTCCTTCTCGCGACGGCGAGCTTCTGGGAGGGCGTCGACGTGCCGGGGCGTTCGCTCGAGCAGCTCGTGATCGTGAAGCTGCCGTTCCCGGTTCCGAGCGACCCGATCGTCGAGGCGCACTGCGAGCGATACGACGCGGAGGGAGAGGACTCGTTCCATCGTTACATGGTCCCGCGCACGGCCATCAGGCTGCGTCAGGGCTTCGGCAGACTGATCCGCTCGAGCACCGACGCGGGCGTGGTGGTCTTCCTGGACAGCAGGCTGGCGACGAAGTCGTACGGGGCGCGGCTCCTCGACGAGCTTCCGACGCGCGTCGTGTTCGCGGAGAGCGAGCAGGAGCTCCTCTCCGCGGTCGCGCGAATGCACGGTGAGAGCGATGACGGCGGCCCGGGCGCGCGGGAGGGCCGGGCGAAGGCGAGGGCCGGCGCCGCGGGCAGGAGGTAGAACGACATGGGCGGTGCACAGAGAGCGAAGCGCGCGGTGAAGGCGCCGACGGGCACGGCGATCTCGTGCCGCGGCTGGCTGCAGGAGGCCGCGCTCCGCATGATCATGAACAACCTCGATCCGGGTGTCGCCGAGCGGCCGGACGACCTCGTCGTCTACGGCGGGAACGGAAAGGCGGCGCGGAACTGGGAGTGCTTCGACGCGATCACGGCGACGCTCCGGACGCTGGGCGACGACGAGACGCTCCTCGTCCAGTCGGGGAAGCCCGTGGCCGTCTTCAGGACGCACCGCGACGCGCCCCGCGTGCTGATCGCCAACTCGAACCTCGTCGGCGACTGGGCGACCTGGGAGGTCTTCCGCGACCTCGAGCGGAAGGGCCTCATGATGTACGGCCAGATGACCGCCGGGAGCTGGATCTACATCGGGACCCAGGGCATCCTGCAGGGCACCTACGAGACCTTCGCGGAGCTCGCGCGGCAGCACTTCGACGGGAGCCTCGAGGGGAGGTTCGTGCTGACCGGCGGGATGGGAGGCATGGGCGGCGCGCAGCCGCTCGCGGTCACCATGAACGGCGGCGCGTGCCTGGTGGTCGAGGTGGACCCGGACCGCATCCGGAAGCGTCTCGCGACGGCCTACTGCGACACGATGGTGGAGGACCTGGACGAGGCGCTCGGGCTCGTCGACGGCGCGGTCCGCTCGCGGCGCGCCCTCTCCGTCGGGCTCGTCGGCAACTGCGCCGACGTGCTGCCCGAGCTCGCGCGGCGCGGCGTCCGCCCCGACGTGGTGACGGACCAGACGAGCGCGCACGACGCCCTGAACGGCTACGTGCCGGGCGGGATGCCGCTGGCGGAGGCCGTCGCGCTCCGCTCGAAGGACCCCGAGCGGTACATCGAGCGCTCGATGGCGTCCATGGCGGACCACGTCCGGGCCATGCTCGCGTTCCGCGAGCGCGGGGCGGTCGTGTTCGACTACGGCAACAACCTCCGCGGCCAGGCCCAGGCCGCGGGCGTCGCGGACGCGTTCGCGTACCCCGGGTTCGTGCCCGCGTTCATCCGTCCTCTCTTCTGCCGGGGGAAGGGCCCGTTCCGCTGGGTCGCGCTCTCGGGCGATCCCGAGGACATCCGGAGGACCGACGAGCTTGCGCTCCGGCTCTTCCCGGAGGACGCGGCGCTCGCGCGGTGGATCAGGCTTGCGGGCGAGAAGGTCCGCTTCCAGGGGCTGCCCGCTCGCATCTGCTGGCTGGGCTACGGCGAGCGCGCTCGCTTCGGGCTCGCGATGAACGAGCTCGTCGCGAAGGGCGAGGTCAGCGCGCCCATCGTCATCGGGCGCGACCACCTCGACAGCGGCTCCGTCGCGTCGCCGTACCGGGAGACCGAGGGCATGGCCGACGGCACCGACGCGGTGGCCGACTGGCCCATCCTGAACGCCCTCGTGAACACGGCGGCCGGCGCCTCGTGGGTCTCGTTCCACCACGGCGGCGGCGTGGGCATCGGGAAGTCGCTCCACGCGGGCATGGTCGTCGTGGCCGACGGCACGCCCGAGGCCGCCGCGCGGCTCGAGCGCGTCCTCACGACGGACCCCGGCATGGGGGTTGTCCGGCACGCGGACGCCGGGTACGATGACGCGCGCGCGTGCGCGCGGGAGCAGGGCATCCGGATGCCGATGGAGAAGTAGAGGAGCGCGATGCGGAACGCGGACATGCTCGTCGTGAACATCGGGGAGCTCGCGACGCCGCGGGGCGGACCGAAGCCGCTTCGCGGGGCCGCGATGCGGGACCTCACGCTCGTTCGCGGCGCGGCGGTCGCGGTCGTCGGCGAGCGGGTGGCCGCGGCCGGGCCCGAGCGCGAGGTGCTCGCGGCGTTCCGCGAGGGGCGAAGGACGGTCGTGCTCGACGCCCGGGGCGCGCTTGTCACCCCCGGCCTCGTGGACCCGCACACGCACGCGGTGTTCGCCGGGACGCGCGAGGCCGAGTTCGCGATGCGGACCGAGGGGCGGACGTACGAGGAGATCGCCGCGGCCGGCGGGGGCATCCGCTCGAGCGTCCGCGCGCTCCGGGCGGCCGGCGAGGAGGAGCTCGTCCGCGCCGGACGAGCGAACCTCGATCGCGCGCTCGACCACGGCACGACGACCATCGAGATCAAGAGCGGCTACGGCCTCTCGCTGGAGGCCGAGCTCAAGACGCTGCGGGTGGTCCGCCGCCTCGCGGGGGAGCACGCCGTCGGCGTCGTGCCCACGTTCCTCGGCGCCCACGAGTTCCCCGACGAGTGGCGGGACGACCGCGACGGATACGTCGGGACCGTCTGCGAGGAGATGATACCCGCCGTGGCCCGCGAGCGACTCGCGCGCTGCTGCGATGTCTTCTGCGAGGAGGGCGTGTTCAGCGTGGAGCAGTCGCGCCGCGTGCTCGAGGCGGGGAAGCGGCACGGGCTGGCCCCGAAGGTGCACGCCGACGAGCTGCACGCCTCGGGGGGCGCCGAGCTCGCGGCCGAGGTGCGGGCGCTCTCCGCCGACCACCTCGTGCGCGTGACCGACCGCGGCGTCGCGGCGCTCGCCGCCGCGGACGTCGTGGCGGTGCTCCTTCCCGGCACGAGCCTCTCGCTCGGCGCGACGCGCTTCGCGCCGGCCCGCGCGCTCATCGAAGCGGGCGTGCCCGTCGCGCTCGCCACCGACATGAACCCGGGAAGCTCGATGACCGAGTCCATGCAGATCGTGATGGCGCTCGCCTCGATGGCGCTCCGCATGACGCCGGCCGAGGTGCTGACGGCGGCGACGGTCAACGCGGCCGCCGCGGTCGGGCTGGCCGGCGACGTCGGGACGCTCGAGCCGGGCCGGCTCGCGGACGCGGTCGTCTGGGAGGTTGACGACCATCGCGCCATCCCGTATCACTACGGCGTGAACCTCGCGCGCTCGGTGGTGCGAAAGGGCGTCGTCGTTCGGCCCCGCCGGGGCGACGCGGCCGACGGACCGGGCCGGCGCGGCGCCGGACCCCAGGGAGGATCCGAATGAAGCTCGTGGAGTGCGTGCCGAACTTCAGCGAGGGCAGGCGGCCGGAGGTCATCGACGCCGTCGTCGGCGCGATGCTCGAGGTTCCCGGCGTCCGGCTTCTGGACCGGGAGATGGACGCCAACCACAACCGCGCCGTCGTGACGATCGTCGGGGAGCCCGAGCCCGTGCTCGAGGGCGCGTTCCGCGGGATCGCGAAGGCGGCCGAGCTCATCGACCTCAGGACGCACGAGGGCGAGCATCCGAGGATGGGCGCGGCGGACGTCGTCCCGTTCGTCCCCGTGCGCGGCGTCACCATGGACGACTGCGTGGCGCTCGCGAAGCGGCTCGGCGAGCGGGTGGGCAAGGAGCTCGGCATCCCCGTGTTCCTGTACGAGTGCGCCGCGACCAGGCCGGAGCGGCAGAACCTCGCGGACGTGCGGAAGGGGCAGTTCGAGGGGCTGTGCGCCGAGATCGGGGCCAACCCGGAGCGCGAGCCGGACTTCGGTCCCTGCCGCATCCATCCCTCGGCCGGCGCCGTCGCGATCGGCGCGAGGGCGTTCCTCGTCGCCTACAACATCAACCTGGGGACGGGCGACGTCTCCGTCGCGAAGGCGGTCGCGAAGGCGATCCGGCACTCGACGGGCGGGCTCAGGTACGTCAAGGCGATGGGCTTCGAGCTCAAGGACCGCGGCATCGTCCAGGTCTCCATCAACATGGTCAACTTCGAGGGCACGCCGCTCTTCCGCGTGTTCGAGCTCGTGAAGGCCGAGGCGGAGCGGTACGGCGTTCCGGTCGTCGGGAGCGAGATCGTGGGCCTCGTCCCCGAGGACGCGCTCCTGGCGTGCGCCGAGTTCTACCTGAGGCTCGAGACGTTCAGCCGCGACCAGGTCCTTGAGGTGAGGCTCTCCGAAGCCGAGGAGTCCAGATGACGACGTTGGATGGCTTCCTGGCGGATCTCGCGTCCGACACCCCGACCCCCGGCGGAGGCAGCGTGGCGGCGCTCTCCGGCGCGCTGGCGGCGTGCCTCACCTCCATGGTGGCCAACCTCACCATCGGCAAGCCGAAGTACGCCGACGCCGAGGGCGCGATGCGGGATGTGCTTGCGCGAGGCGAGGCGCTCAGGCTCGAGCTCGCCAGGCTCATGGACGAGGACGAGCAGGCGTTCGATCGCGTCATGGCGGCGATGAAGCTGCCGAAGGAGACGCCCGGCGAGCAGGCGAGGCGGTCCGAGGCGCTCCAGTCGGCTCTCGTGGACGCCGCGTCGGTGCCGCTCGAGGTGATGGGGAAGTGCGTCGAGGTGATCGCGATCGCGCGCGTCGCCGCCGAGAAGGGCAACAGGAACGCGGTGTCGGACGCGGGCGTGGCGGCGCTCATGGCGCGCGCGGGCGCCCACGGCGCCCGGCTGAACGTCCTCATCAACCTGCCGGGGATCCGCTCCGCCGAGCACGCCGACTTCGTCGCGCGGACGAGGGAGCTCGTCGCCGACCTCGCCGCGCGGGCCGACCGGGGGGCGGACGACGTGCTCGGCGCGGTGCAGGCCAAGCTGGGCTGAGCCCGGCCCGAGTGGAAGGGGGTGCTCCCGTGACCCTGACGGCACGCCGCGTCCTGGTCGTAGGATTCGCGCTCGCGATGGGTCTTTCCGGGTGCGCGCCGCCGCCGGCGGCCGAGCCGGTCGGTGACCGGGAGGGATCGCGGGCGGGCGAGCGGCCGCTGGACTCGATCGCGCTCATCGACAACGCCGTCCGCGCCGGCGCGCTCGACTACTCGACGGGGATGCTCTACAAGGTGTACGTGATGTTCGAGCCGTCGAGCCTGCCGAAGGAGTACCAGAGCGACGTCCCCTCCAAGTGCGGGACGCCGCTCATCCAGGAGGTCCAGCGGAACTGGAGTGCGCTCTCGCCGTCGCACCGGCAGGAGATCTCCCAGTACATCCAGCCGCCGACCGAGATGGGCAGCACCGCAACGCAGCTCGACGACGTGACCCCCGACAGGCTGAGGAATGAGCGGGAGAAGCTCGACTAGAGCGACCGGGGGACCGCCGGCGGGCGCAGGCCTCGGGGCGCGGGACAGCGCGCTCATGGCCGTCTTCACCGGGCTCGCCGTCGCTCTGGGGTACCTGCTCTCCGGCGTTCCCAACGTCGAGCTTGTCTCCTTCACCGTCTTCGCGTCCGGCTTCGTTCTGGGCGCGTGGCGCGGCGCCGTCGTGGGGGCGCTGGCGATGGCCATCTACTCCGGCGGCAGTCCTCACGGCTCAGGGCTTGCCGTTCCGCCGCTCTACGCCGGTCAGATCCTGGGCGCGGCCTTCGCGGGGGCGCTCGGCGCGGCGGCGAGGGTCCTGTGGGGGCGCGGCAGGCTCCATCCCGTCCTCGGCGGACTCGCGGGCGCGGGGATCGGCCTGGCCGCGACGCTCGTCTACCAGGTCCTGGTCATCCTCGGCCTCGCTGCCGCGATGCCCGAGGCAAG